>NZ_WANV01000034.1 GCF_015521605.1 Thermococcus sp. | reverse complement strand
TAGTCATTGTATGCACGACGACTATGGCCACCGTGACTTTCAATTCTCCTAGAGTCTTATTGCAACGCTGGCCTTACAGCCACCGCCGTGCAGGACAAAGAGACCTTTCAATTCTCCTAGAGTCTTATTGCAACTACGCGGCGGCCCAGCCAATCCTACGCCTTGCGAAGCTTTCAATTCTCCTAGAGTCTTATTGCAACTTAACCTCAGGCATAGGCAGCCCCCAGCTTATTGTCTTTCAATTCTCCTAGAGTCTTATTGCAACAAAAAGGCTCCAGGAACCTCCACCTGGGGTGGGTCGGCTTTCAATTCTCCTAGAGTCTTATTGCAACGAAAAACCACCCGGGAGGGGAGGGGTGTTGAAGAGGCCTTTCAATTCTCCTAGAGTCTTATTGCAACCTCCCGCAACCCCGGGCGACTATGCCCGCGCTCCCTCCCTTTCAATTCTCCTAGAGTCTTATTGCAACCTCCTCCCTGGGCTCGGCATAAACCCCGGCGTATTCCTTTCAATTCTCCTAGAGTCTTATTGCAACGCTCATAGGAAAGCACGATGTATCCATAGTGCTCCCCCTTTCAATTCTCCTAGAGTCTTATTGCAACAGGGGCGATTTCTCCCCCTTTTGCCCTATAAAGAGATAAGGTGCTCCAGATTTTATAAGGATTTCTCAGGAGCTCCCTTAAAAAAGCCCGTAGGGGGCTCCAATAGAACTCCTCCCGGCACCGCCTTAGCCTGTGGTCCGGTTCTCCAGGGTTCTTTTTACCATGCCCATAAAAGGACGTGAGGGTTCCAGAGAGATTACGATGCCCCAAATCACGAACCGGCCCCCTGGAAGGCTTCAAAATCAGAAAACTTCAGTTTAAAGGAGGAACGGTCATCAAAAATCTGTCCAAAACCTCCCCGGCGTTTTTCGAAAAAATTTCGTTACAATACTCCAAAGATTCAGAACACAGTGTCAGGTGATAACTGAAGGTTACTAAAGACTTGTAAAAGCTCTAGCGAGGTTATTTTGCAGGGAAAAGGCACCAGAAGCCCAAGACCCAAGCGGGAAGCTAGAATAACCTGCTACATAACCCTGAACCCGAGCTCCCTCAGCTTCCACACTATCTCCAGGGGAAAACCGACCACGTTGTAGTAGTCGCCCTTTATCCACTCCACGAAGAGTCCGGCCTTCCCCTGTATGCCGTAGGCGCCGGCCTTGTCCATGGGCTCGCCGGTTCTGATGTAGGCCCTTATCAGCTCCTCGTCCAGCTCGCGGAACTTCACCTCCGTCACGACGGCCCCCGAATGCTCCTCACCCTCGTGGACGATGCAGTAGCCAGTGGTCACCCTGTGAACCCTCCCGCTGAGGAGCTTCAGCATCCTGAATGCGTCTTTCTCGTCTCTGGGCTTGCCGAGGATATGGCCGTCGATACTCACCACGGTATCGGCGCCGATGACCGTGCCTCCCACGCGGTTGTAGACTTCCCACGCCTTGGCCCGGGCCAGCTCGACGGCGCACTCCACCGGGTCTTTGGTGGTGCACTCCTCCTCGACGTTGCTGGGGACTACCCTGAACTCCCCGATGAATCTGGCGAGCAGTTCTCTCCTTCTGGGACTCGCCGATGCCAGAACCAGCATGGTAGTCCCTCCCGAAAAGGGTTAAAAAACCTTGCGAGAACAAACTCCGGCGATGAAGACAATTTCGCTAGCTGATGGGTGATGAGTACCCTCGCAGCTGAGCCGTTATCCTGCACCCTGAGGATTTTCTGAACCCTTCTCTTGGGGCTTCCCCGGAGGAGGTGTCCCACGAATACGCCGTAGGCATAGAGGGCCAAAACGATTCCAGTGGTGGCCCAGAAGCCCCTACCCATCCATATCTTCTGCATCGTCCCCATTCTCCTCGGACTCGCCGAGGACGAATTCCAGTTCGAGGATTCTGTCCTCCAGGCGCTCCAGCTCCCGCCAGATGGCGAGGAGCAGAAAGGCCAGAACAAAAAAAGCAATGCTAAGGTAGAAATCCGCCGAACCTCTGCTCTCGGGCTGAGCCCTCAGGAGGACTGAGATGGATACGAGCAGTGCAAAGAGAGCTGAGAGGTCCCTCACGAGCTTCATCTCACTCCACCGTCCCGAGTTCTTTCCTGAGCGTCCTTATCTCATGGTGAAGCTTCCATATCTCCGACCGCAGCGCATCGATTTCATTCGCTATTACAATAACCGTCCAGCCAACCCCGGCGAACAGGATGGCAGTCACGAGGGCAGAGAACCACCCCGGCGGGTGCACTATAATGAGTATCGAGAGGACGATTATCGCGAATCCCCTGACGGAGACGTCAGCCATCGGCGGTGCCTCCGTAGGCTTTGAGGCGCTCTATTTCCCGCCTCAGGGATTCGAGCTCTTCGCTGAACTCCCTCCCCATCTCGCCCATCTTCCAGATGATGAGTCCCAGCACAAGGAGCAGCGGGCCAAAGACCAGCCCGGCTTCCCCGGCTATAAACAGCACCACCAACCCAGCTCCAGTCACGACAGCTCCAACAGCCTCAAAGATGTCATGCTCACTCCCCATCTTTCGTGCCCTCCCTTTCGTCCCGGAGCGCCTTTAGCTCCTCCTTAATGCTTCTGACTTCACTGCTGAGCTCCCATATCTTGACGATAAGAACGACGAGCAGGGCTAGGGGCAGGAGTCCAAGGAACAGCAGCATCAGGCTAGGGCCGCCGGGGATGAAAGGCATGAATATCAGCAGTATGAAAAAGATCGCCCCGAGGATGGCCACCACGTCAGCGAGTCCCACTCCTTACCACCATAAAAAAGAAGAAAGCAAACTATAAAAGGTTTTCTCAAGCGGTCGCCCAGATTGGAATGCCCGCCTCGATAAGCCTCTTGAGCTCCTTGCCTATCGGCGTGCTCTTGCTGACCTTGACGAGGCCCTTCTTGCTTGGAGTGGCCGTGAAGACGTACTGCTCTCCGCCGTAGAACTTCAGCGGCCTCTTCGCGTAGTCTGGTGAAACCCTGAGCACTATCGTTTTCTTCTTCTCCTCGATTTCGACGGGTATCCTCTCCTTCGGCCGCTCGGCCTCCCTCTCCGTGAAGCTCTTGACATCGATGCTTATGCCTATCCTCTTCTCCAGCTCTGTGATGCGCTTGCCCTTTTTGCCGATTATCGCCGGGATGTCGAACTCGTCGGCGTAGATTATCGCCTTGTGCGGGCTGACTATCTCGACCTCGGTGTAAACATCAGGCAGGAACTTCTTTATCTCCTGCTTGAGCCTCTTCTCGGCGAGCTTCAAAGCGGGAGCCTTTTCCTCCCTCTTGACCGGGACGACGCTTATCTCCTCGCCGTAGGTGTATATCTCGTACTCCAGCTCGCCGGTCTCAAAGTCGCGAACCTCTATCACCGGCCTGGCCAGATCCTCCTCCCTCATGCCGCTCGGCACCTTGACGAGGTACTCCAGCGTCAGAACCTTGGCAACGCGGCCGGCCTTGATGAAGATGACGGTATCTACTATCTGGGGTATCATTCCGAGCTCGACCCTGCCGATGAAGCGCTGGACGGCGTCTATCGGTTTCGTTGCGTGCACAACCCCGACCATGCCCACCCCCGCGAGCCTCAGGTCGGCGTATATCTTGAAGTCGCTCGTCTTCCTCATCTCGTCGAATATCGTGTAGTCCGGCCTCACGAGGAGGAGTATGTCACCGGTCTTCTCCATCCTGCCGCTCAAGGCGGTGTACTGGGTTATCTCCTCCCCAACCTGGAGGTCGCGTGGCTTCTCCATGGTCTTGACTATCCTGCCCATCCCAGCGTACCACTCGGCCAGAGCCTGGGCGAAGGTCGTCTTTCCTTCACCGGGCGCTCCGGCTATGAGTATTCCCTCGGCCTTTTCCCGGAGGCGCTCCATGAGCTTCTCGCTCAGCCCGTAGTCCTCAATGCTAAGCTTCTTGACCGGCCTGACGGCGGTTATCTCTATCCTGTCCGCAAAGGGAGGTTTGGCTATGACTATGCGGTAGTTCCTGAGCTGAACGACGGTCGCTCCGGGCTCGTCGAGCTCTATGAAGCTCTCGGGGTCGCGCTTCGCCCTCTCGACTATGTCGTCCGCTATCTCCTCCAGCTCCTCGTCAGTGAGGATCTCGTCCCTAACCGGAACGAGCCTCCACTCCCCGGGCCGTCCCTTCTTCGCAAGGGGCCTCAGTCCTGCCTTCAGGTGAACGCTCATCGTAGTTTCGTCGAAGAAGTCCTCCAGGCGGTGCTTGACCTCCTTTCTGGCGGTCAGGTAAATAACGTCTATGCCCTTGGCTATCGCGATGTCCCTCTGCACTCCGTCGCCGGTTATCAGGGTGGCGCCCAGCTCCCTGGCTATCTCTCTGACCATATTGTCTATCTCCCCAGACTTGGCCCTCCTTATCTGCCAGAGCTCGGGCCTTTCTCCGTGGAACTCCAGGATGATCCTGCCCTCGTTGGCCATCTCCCGAAGTTTTTTGAGCTCCTCAAGCCCCACGTGGCCTATCGCCTTCCCCTCGTTGGCCTGGTGTTCTATCTCCGCAACCACGGCCTCGGGTATGATGACCTTAACTTCCTCATCGATGCCCGCAAGGAACTGGGTAAGCCTGCCATCAACGATCACGCTCGTGTCAGCAACAAACATCCTCATATCTCTCACCCCAGAAGATTCGAACTCTCCGTCGTTTGTATTACTTCCAAGGGGTGCTATAACTAAAGGTTCATAAAGGTTTAGCCGAAAAATAGATGGGTGGGACAATGGGTAGGCTGATATCCATAGCCTCCGGCAAGGGGGGCACGGGAAAGACCACTACGACTGCTAACCTCTCAATCGCCCTTGGGAAAATAGGTTATCACGTTTGTGCCGTTGACGCTGACCTCACCATGGCCAACTTGAGCCTCGTTATGGGGATAGATGACGCATACACGACCCTTCACGATGTCCTTGCCGGGAGGGCTACAATAAGCGATGCCATATACGCAACCGCCTATGAGAACGTTCACCTAGTTCCCGCGTCGATAGACTGGGAGCACGTGATAAGGGCAGACCCCAGAAAGCTCCCTGAGACCATAAAAAAACTGAAGGATAAGTTCGATTTTGTTGTGATAGACTCCCCCGCGGGACTTCAGATGGACGCAATGAACGCAATGCTGAGCGGAGAGGAGGTTCTTCTCGTTACAAACCCCGAGATTTCCTGCGTTACCGACACTATGAAGGTTGGAATGGTTCTAAAAAGGGCGGGTCTTGCGATTCTGGGCTTCGTTCTCAACCGTTCGGGAAGGAGCGAGGCGGAAATCCCGCCGGAGGTGGCCGAAGAGGTCATGGAAATACCACTCCTCGCCGTCATCCCGGAAGACCCGGCCGTCAGGGAGGCGACGCTCGAAGGCGTCCCTGTGGTGGAGTACAAACCTGAATCCGAGGGTGCAAAGGCATTCATGGAGCTGGCAGAGAGAATATCCAGAATATCCGGCCTCAAGGCCAGGGTGATGAGATGATAATAACCTTCGTGGGAACGGCAGGAAGCGGAAAGACCACCCTAACAGCCTCCTTCGGGAGATACCTTGAGAAAAATGGCTATTCAGTTGCCTATGTGAACCTCGATACCGGTGTAAAGAGACTGCCCTACAAGCCCGACGTCGATGTCAGGCAGGATGTAACCGCCTGGGACATAATGGAGGAAGGATATGGTCCCAACGGGGCAATAGTGGAAAGCTACGACAGGCTTCTCCCGAGGGTCTCCAGCTACGTCTCCAGGATATTGGAGCTGGAGAAGAGGAGCGATTACGTTCTCCTCGACACCCCCGGCCAGATGGAGACGTTTCTCTTCCACGAGTTCGGTGTCAGGCTGATGGAGAACCTCCCGGAACCGCTCGCGGTGTATCTCTTCAGCCCGGACATACTGAGGAAACCGGCAGATTTTTGCTTCGTTCGCTTCTTCGGCCTGATGATAGAACTGCGCCTCGGGGCCACCACCGTCCCGGCCATGAGCAAGATCGACACCGTGGAGAGGCTTGAGCACTACCGGCGCTATCTGGACGACATGGAGTACCTTAACGCCAGGCTCAAGCTGGAACCCTCGATGCAGGGACTCCTTGCACACAGGATGTGTTCGGCCCTTCCTGAGCTGGCGCCCCCCACGAGGGTTCTCTACGTCTCAGCCAAGACTGGAGAGGGCTTTGAAGAGCTTGAGACCCTCGCCTACGAGCACTACTGCACCTGCGGTGACCTGACCTAGTTCAATCTCCCCCACAATTTCTGGGCGGACTTTCAGTTTCTGGTAAAGGTTATGAAAACGCTTTCAAGGAATAAGGAAGAAGCCTTTTGGCGTCGTATGTCCAAGTCCCTATGGTGGGAGCATGTGCCTGATATCCGGAGGAATCGGTGAGAGTTTGAAGGACAGGTTCGTGAGGATGATAATGGCGGGAAAGCATAGGGGAGAGGACTCCTTCGGTGTCTGGACCGATGAAGGTGTGTTCAAATCCGATGACTTTTCACGCCTTTCGGAGATCCCCGACGGAAAGATAGGCCTTCTCCAGTGCAGGCTGGCAATGACTGGCTCCCCCGGCTATACCCAGCCCTTCTACAACGATCTGGCCCTCGTCCACAACGGGGAGATATACAACCATGTCCACCTGAGAAACTACCTCGAAGGAAAGGGCGTTCCCTTCGAGACCGACGTCGACAGCGAGGTGATTCTGAGGCTTATCGAGCACCTTCTTGAGAAGGGACTTGACGTGTGGAAGGCCGTAAGAAAAGCAATGACGATGCTTGAAGGAGACTACGCGGTGGCTTTCAGCGATGGGAAGAGGATATACCTCTTTCGAGACCCGGTAGGCGTTAGGCCGCTCTACTATTCACCAAGGGGCTTCTTCGCCTCGGAAAAGAAAGTCCTATGGGCAATAGGGGAGGAAGCCGTACCCGTGGAGCCGGGTGAACTCGTCATAATCTCGCGTGGGGGCGTTGAGAGAAGAAGGCTCTTCACAATCACCGAACTCCGGAGAGACCTAACGCCGGAGAGGGCAAAGCGCGCACTCATGAACGCTTTGGAGCACGCGGTCAGGGTTAGGACAGGAAAAAGAACAGGCGTTCTATTCTCCGGAGGTCTGGACAGCTCGTTAGTAGCCCTGCTGGCGTCTCGCTACTCCGACGTCGTTCTGTATACGGCAGGCGCCGAGGGCAGTCCTGATCTGGAATGGGCGAGAAATGCCAGCGACCTCCTCGGGCTCCCGCTCAAGGAGTACGTCTTCGACATAGATGATGTCCGCGATGCTGTCCCAAGGGTAATCTTCGCCATAGAGGAGCCGAATCCGATGAACCTCGCGATAGGAATCCCTCTCTATTTCTCCACGAGGCTTGCAAGCGAAGACGGGTGCCGGCTTCTCCTGAGCGGGCAGGGGGCGGATGAGCTCTTTGGGGGCTACGCGAAGTACCTCAATAACCCCGCGCTGATGGAGAAGGACCTCCTTGAGATGGGGGAGAAGAACCTGGCAAGGGACGACAAGATAGCCATGCTCAACTCGGTCGAAGGGCGCGTTCCCTTCCTTGACCTGGCCGTCGTGTCAGCTGCGCTGGGAACGCCGATAGGCTCAAAGATCGAGAAGGGCACCAGGAAGGCCATCCTGCGGAAAGTGGCGGTTGAATTCGGCCTTCCAACGGAGATAGCAGGACGTGAAAAGAAAGCTGCCCAGTACGGAAGTCATGCCCAGAAGCTCCTCGAAAAGCTGGCGAGGGGTGAAGGGCTCACCCTGAGCGAGTACGCCCAAAGAGTCTTTAACGAGGCCTTTAAACGTGAGTAAACGATTTTGAACGTCCGTTAATCTTCCCGGCATGAGGGGAACTTTCCTGACCTTTTCTTTCCCCCCAAATCAAACGGGGGCAAACGATTGCGTGAAAAATGCTTAAATAAGGCTTTTCCCAACATAGAAGCAGGTGAAAAGGCGTGATATGGAAAAGGGGGCTTGTGATCCTCATCGGTTTCATGTTCATGCTCGGCGGGGTTCCCCTCGGACACGCAGGTGTGGGGGATATGAGGCTGGTCATCCTCGTGAGCGACAACGAGGCAGACATGGCCATAGCCCAGAACGTGGCCGACCTCCTGGGTGCCCAGCTGATAGTAAGTCCGTGGGGGACGTATGACCCCGCGGCAAGCGCCGAAATCCTCAGCATTGACCCGGACAGGGTCATAATAATCGGCGGCCCTGTCGCCGTCCCCGAGGAGTACACCGGAGACCTGGAGGAATTTGGAATCCCCTACGAGCGCTGGTACGGTGAGACCAGATACGAGACGAACCTAGTGGTTATACAGGCGCTCAAAGACGAGTTCCCGGACGTTTTTGACGGAATAAAAACCGTGGTCATCGCCAACGGTCGCGATGTCCTTGCGATAGAGGGCTACCTTGAGGCCATGAAGCTGAGGCCGTACGAGTTCAAGGGGGAGCCTATACTGATCCTCACTGACGAGGGGAGGGAGAACCTGACGATAGCTGCACTGGGACGGTTCAGCGACATAGCCGAAGTTAAGTACGCGGCGACTTATTCCGGCAGGGAAGAGCCGATGTTTCCCCTGAACAGGAAAGAACTGGAGGGCTGGATGAGGTCCCACTTCCCGGGCTACGAGGAGGGAAGCCTTGCCCAATCCCCCACGAGGGACGATGTCTATTCACTCCTCATTAACGTCCAGAACAAAACCGACCGCGCTGAAGGGCTCCTTGATGGCCTCCAGATACCGGTCGCGAGGAAGAAGCTCGAAGGGGCAAAGAGTGCCCTGAGCGCTGCATGGGACGCTTACAATTCGGGGGAATACTCAAGGGCATACCAGCTCGCCATGGTGGCCAGCTTCAACGCCGACTTCGTAATATCTAGGGCATACAGCGAGATGAGAACCGTGTACCAGGGCTCGGTGAAGATGCAGCTGGAGCTTGAGATACACCAGCTGGAGGTCATGGTCAGGGTCCTCAAAAGGAAGGGCTACGATGTGGGCGAGCTGGAGTCCCTCCTCTCCCAGGCCAGGGAAGCACTCAGCAGAGGCGAGTACTCCATCCTCCTCAACGACCTGATACCCCAGATCAAAAATGAGATGGCGATGCTAACGACCAAAAGAACAGTGCCCGGAACACCAGGGATTCCGGGAGGACGGGACAGGGGAAGACCATAAGCCTTTTTAACGCCTCCTCTCCACTTTCTTTGGTCAAAATGAGGATTCTGATGGTAGGACACTATCCACCACACGGGGGGGGCGTTGCGAACCATCTGGACAGCCTCGTGAGGGAGCTGAGGAAGGGGCACGAGGTACACGTTCTTACATACGGGCCCGTTAAACCGCGGAGCTTTGAGCGGGATCTCGTCCACCAGGTTCGCGTCCCTCCGGTCTATGGGTTCAGGGGTACAAGCTTCGCTTTTCTTGGTTCAAGGAAGATAGTCCAGCTCCATAGAGAGTTCGGGTTTGACCTTGTTCACGCCCACTTTGTTGGAACGACGAGCTTTGCAGGGGTTCTTGCAAAGGAAAAAACCGGGCTTCCCCTCGTCGTAACGGCGCACGGGAGCGACCTGGAGCACACGGCAAAGCTGACCCTCGGGAGGTTCTACGTGAAGAGAACACTGGGCAGCGCTGACGCGGTCATAGCCGTCAGTCACTGGCTCGCCAAGAAGGCAGCGGCCCTCGGGGCGGCGAAGGTGAGGGTCATACCCAACGGAGTCAAACCGCTCATGGAAACCGACGGAAGGAGGGAGTACATCACATACATCGGTGCCCTCAGGGACTACAAGAGTCCGGAGACTTTCATAGAACTGGCACGGGTTCTGCCGGAGGAGAGGTTCCTTGTGGTGGGTGACGGGCCTCTGAGGGGAAAGCTCCAGGCAGTAGCACCCCCGAATGTCGAGTTCACAGGCTACCGGCACGACGTGGACGCCATACTGTCCAGGAGTAAGTTGCTGGTTCTGCCTTCCAGGCGGGAGGGCTTTGGACTCGTCGTACTTGAGGCCAACAGCCTCGGCGTTCCAGCGGTCGGCAGGCGTGTCAGCGCCATCCCCGAGCTTATACGAGAGGCTAAAAACGGTCTAACGTTCGGAAGCTTCGATGAGCTGGTTGATGCCGTGAAACTGCTCCTCGAACCCAAGTTCAACACCAAAGCAGGCCACGTGGGAAGGAGAATCGCGAGTGCATACTCCTGGAGCAGGATGGCCCGCGAGGTTGAGGAACTCTATGCGGAGGTTCTTGGGTAACGTTTTTAACGGCCTTCTCTCGGGGAATCCTTGGTGGGAGAATGACGGTAGTAATCAACATGCGGGACGGAGTGGACAAGGAGAAGATAAGGATAGCCGCGAGGTTCATACTGGATGGAAAGCTCGTCGCGTTTCCGACCGAGACAGTCTACGGTCTCGGTGCCGACGCGCTCAACGAAAAGGCCGTTAAAAGGATATTCGAAGCCAAAGGCAGGCCCCCCGACAACCCGCTCATAGTCCATATCTCCGATTTCGACGACCTCAGGAAGCTTGCGAGTGACGTCCCAAGGGAGGCAAGGCTCCTAGCCGAGAGGTTCTGGCCCGGCCCCCTGACGGTGGTTCTGCCCAAGAGGGAGGAAGTCCCCTACGCCACCACCGGCGGCCTCGACACCGTTGCCGTCAGGATGCCCGCTCACCCGATAGCACTCGCCCTGATAAAGGCCAGCACACCCATAGCCGCACCTTCGGCGAACATAAGCGGAAAGCCCAGTCCAACGCTGGCGGAGCACGTGATAGACGATTTTTATGGGAGGATAGAGTGCATAATCGACGGGGGCGAAACGAAAATCGGTGTCGAGTCCACGGTCATAGACCTGAGCTCAGAGCGACCAACCCTGCTGAGGCCCGGCGGCCTGCCGCTCGAGGAGGTGGAGAAGGTCATCGGCGAGGTCGAGATACATCCCGCAGTCAGGGGCAAGCTGGTTGACGTGGCCCGCTCCCCGGGCATGAAGTACAAGCACTACTCCCCCAACGCCCAGGTCATAGTCGTCGAGGGGAGGAGGGAGAACGTGAGGAAGAAGATAGCCGAGCTGGTCGAGGAGTACCGGGCAAAGGGCTTCCGCGTTGGGGTCATGGCAACCGAGGAGTACGCGGCCGATGAGTTCTTCCATCTAGGGAAGACCGAGGAGGAAGTCGCGAGGAACCTGTTCAGGGCCCTCAGAGAGCTTGACAAGAAGGGTGTCGACGTCATAATCGCCGAGGGAGTTGAAGAGAAGGGTCTCGGCTTTGCAGTCATGAACAGACTGAGAAAGGCAGCAGGGTACAGGATAGTCTGGGCATAGACAACGCTTAAATATCCCGAGTCCTTAACTTTAGCCAACAAGCCCGGACTTGAATCATGTGGGGTGAGAAATTTGCCAGCGAACATCGGACTAGAAGGGCCAGAAGAGCTCGAACAGCTCGCCTTCAAGAGGCTCAATGAAGGGAGAATCAAAGATGGCCTCAAATTGGTCCTTCGCGCCGCGAAGGGTTATGAGGAAGAAGGTAAAACAGAGGACGCGGCGAGGCTGTATAAGTATCTCGGATATGTTCTTCTCAAAAAAACAAACGCCATTGATAAGGTCCGTCCATCCCTTCTCAAGAGTGCCTACCTGTATATCGACCTCATAGAGGAAGAGGTCTCCCGGGCAGAGGTTGACCTCGACCTCCTCGATGAATACTGCTCGAATGTTCTTGAGATCTTCATGACGCTTAACGATGAAAAGAACCTGATGAAGTATGCCGAAGAATTCGCGGCCATTTATGAGGACCTCGGCGATTCCTATCAGGACAACGATGACATTCCGATGGCGATAAGGGCGTATGAGTCAGCCTACCGCTATTACAGAATGATAGACGATATCGAGTCGTACAGGAGGCTCGCCGAGACGCTGATAACCCTCTATGGCCAGGTCGCGGAGAGCAGGCTTGAGAAAGGCGATGCCCTCGGAGCTGCGGAAGCATTCTACCGGCTTGCAGGCTTCATCCGTGCCATATTCGGCTACGACATACACTTCATAGAGATGATGGACACCGCGGCCAAAAACTTTGAGAAGGCCAGCAAGATAGCCTACTCCCAGGGAGACCTGGACGGAACCACCAGCTGCCTCGTAAAGGCCCAATACGCATACCTCCTCGCGAAGAACTTCAGCAGGGCCAAACTCATCGGCCTCAACACAGCGAGGATGCTCTACCAGGTAGTGAGCTCGTACCGTGCCCGGGGAGACGATGAGATGGCCGCGGAGAAGCTGACGGAGCTCACGGAGGCCTTAATAGGAATGGGCAAACTGAACGAGGCCATGGAAGCGTACAAGAGCGTCCTGGAGACCAAGAGCGACCTGAAGTTCCGCGTCAGGATACGCATTGCCGTTCTCAAGCACTACGCCGCGACCACAGGCTCAGAGGACGTTCTTGCCGATATAGAGACCGTCGAGTACTACTTCAGCAAGAAGGCCTACCTGAGGGCACTTGAGCTGGCGGAAAACGCCATGCTCAGGGAAGGACTCAAAGAGGCCGCAAATAAAATCCATGGGGCCGAGGGAATATACCATTAATAATCAAAATAGAAAGAATCACTGGGGCTGGGGCTTGACCTCAACCCTCGGAAGCGGCACGTGGTAGGGCAGGCGCATCTCCTTGGCCATAAGCATGAGTATCGGCGAAACTTCCTTGGTAATGAAGTTGACGACCTCGGCAAAGGTCAGGGAGTCTATCTTTTTCTCCTCTTCCCACACGTTGAGTATCTCGTCCATTTTATCCTTCTGCGGGGGGATGTAGAGTATCACTCCCTCGATCGCACCCTGGGCGATCTTGGGGTTGTAATCGATCTCGTACCTGAAAAGTATCTCTATTCCGTTCATCTTCCCCGTGGGAGTGCGTATCTCCCCGAGGCGCATCTCTTTGACCTTGGGAGAGAGCCTGACTTCTATCTGGCCCTGGGGCACCGCGAGGGTAACCCTCTCAAGCTCTATCTTGGTTACGTTGAATCCCAGCACTGGCATTTCTTTCACCACCCAAAACTGGTTCCAGCTATATAAAACGCTATCGGTAGGACTTTAAACGTTCCGGTCAAGCTTAGCTCGATGGTGAGGGAAAAAGTTGTTCGTGTCTGGGACGAGAGGGAAATCGTCTACCCTCCAAAGCGGTGGCGCTACCTGTGGGAAAAGCGGGAGAAAGCGCTTGAGATTATGGAGAGGCTGGAGCAGTTCGACCCCCAGCTCTACGGTAGCGTTGCCAGGGGAGACGTCAGGCGGGACAGCGATATAGACATCTTCATTCCATACAGGGTGCCAAGCTATCTCATCGAGCTCGCCCTTGAGGGACTAGTGAGCAGGAGGAAGATAGTCATGGCGACCCCGTGGCATCTCATCAAGGGCGTTATCGAGATAGACGAGGAAACAACGGTTACCTTCCCGCTGATCGACCCCACGGACAGGGAGCTTGAGTTCTACAGATGGGGCGGGACCATAGACCTATGGGGCGTAAAGACCCGGCAGCGCGTCCCCGGTGTGAATAAGAAGCTGATACTCATAGTCCCCACCGAGAGGGGACACATCGAGCGGGAAGTGATCGGAAGGGAGAGCGAGGTGGCGAAAACCCTGGGGGTGAGTGTGGATATAGTCACCGAGCGCATCCACGTCCTCACGAGGAGGGACAGCATCGGGAGAACCGGGATATACATCAACGAGGAAGTTCCGGACTGGATGAGCTTTGAGGAGGCCCTGAAAGTGATAGCCGACCGCGACCCGAACGTCAGGAGAAAGGTGAGGGAGAGGGGAGGGGTTTAAGACCCCAAACATACAGGGGCATAGTTGATTTTTCTTCTGGAGGGCTTTTTAATACTGTAACGACCACTACACAGAACAGCCCCTTATAAACCCGTGTACTACACACAGAACAAGATGGAAAAGGAAAACATTGTCAGTCCTGACAGCACCTCTCCTTCATGTGGGCCGGCAGAATCTCCTTGAAGCCGGTGTACTTCCAGATTGCCCTCGGGAGCTTTACGACGCCTTCCTCCGTCTGGAAGTTCTCAAGTATCGCCACTATCGCCCTCGACGTCGCTATCGCCGTCGAGTTGAGGGTGTGGACGAACCTGGGCTTCTCGTGGGTCTTGTCGCGGTAGCGGATGTTAAGCCTTCTCGCCTGCCACTCGGTGCAGTTGCTCGCACTGACGACCTCCCTGAACTTGCCCTGGCCGGCCATCCAGGCCTCTATGTCATACTTCTTGGCAGCGACGTAGCCCAGATCACCGGTGCATATGTTGACAACCCTGTAGGGAATTTCAAGCTCCTGGAATATCTCCTCCGCGTTCTGGATTAGCTTCTCGTGCCACTCCCAGCTCTCCTCTGGCCTCGAATAGACGAACTGCTCGACCTTATGGAACTGGTGGACGCGGAAGATTCCCTTCGTATCCTTTCCGGCCGTGCCGGCCTCCTTCCTGAAGCACGGGCTTATTCCGACGTAGAGGAGGGGCAAGTCCTTGCCTTCAATTATCTCGTTGGCGTGCATTCCGGCGAGCGGGTGCTCGGCCGTCGGGATGAGGTAGAGGTCTTCCCCCTCGACCTTGTAGATGACGTCCTCGAAGTCGCCGAAGCTGGTGACGCCCTCCTCAACAAAGCGGCGCACCATGTAGGGCGGTATAACCGGGACGAAGCCCTTCTCGATGAGCTTGTCGAGGGCGAAGCGGAGCAACGCCAGGTCGAGGATGACCAGTTCGTTCATGAGGTAGTAGAAGCGCGAACCGCTGACCTTGGCGGCCCTCTCAAGGTCGGCACCGCGGAGGAGCTCGAGCATATCAACGTGAAGCCTCGGCTTCCAGTCAAGAACCTCGTAGTCCATCTTCCCGAGGCTCTGCTCCTTAAAGCTCTCAAGAAAGCCCTCCCAGACCCTCGCCTTGCCCCAGAACCTTATGGGGACGTTCTCGCTGTCGTCCTTGCCGACCGGAACGCTCTCGTGGGTGATGTTGGGCAAACGCCAGAGATAGTAGTCGATCTTCTTCCTGAGCTCCTCAACCTCTTTCTCAAGGACCTCAATCTGCTTCACTATTTCGTTGCTCCTCGCGAGGAGGTCATCTATCGGCTCCCCGGCTTTCTTACGCTTACCTATCTGAACGGCAAGCTGGTTGCGCTCCTTCCTGAGGGCGTTTATCCTCTTCAGGTTCTCGCGCCACTTCCTGTCGAGCTCCAGGATCTCGTCTATCCACTTGAGCTTTTCAAGCTCGCCGCGCTTTATGAGGTCGCCCTTGACGAGGTCGGGGTTTTCACGGATGAGCTTTATGTCCAGCATAGTCTTTCACCTGGGGAAAGAAGGTGAAGGAGTTTAAAAAAGGTTTTGATGGGAGATTTGGAGGGGCGACGAACTCAACCGAAAAATGTAACCTCCACCTCTTCGCCGGCCTGGAGTATCTCCACGTTCTCCGGCACCTCGATGAAGCCGTCGGCCTCTATGAAGCTCGTGACTGCCCCGCTCCCCTTGAGTATCGGCACCGCCCTATCGCCCTCTACCCTGACCGGCAGGAACTGACGTCTGCCCTTGACGGAGAAGACCTTGTGGGCGAGCTTTTTCCTGACCTTCCTGACCTCGCTCTCCCTTCCGAGGAGCTTTCTAAGGAGCGGCGCGACGAGGAGGGTGAAGTTGGTCAGACAGCTGGTCGGATAGCCGGGCAGCCCAAAGACGGGCTTTCCATTGATCAGGCCGATTATCGTCGGTTTACCCGGCTGGATCGCTATGCCGTGGATTTTCACCTCACCGAGCTCCTCGATTATCGAGCTGGTCAGATCCCTTATTCCACCGCTCGCACCGCCGCTGAGGATTACCACGTCGCAGCACTCAACACCCTTTTCTATCAGCGCTTTAAGGCTCTCGCGGTCGTCCCGGGCTATGCCAAGGAAGAGCGCCTCACCACCGAGCTCCCTGACCGCGTCCGCTATGGCACGGCCGTTTATGTCGTATATCTGCCCGTACCTCAGCTCTGCGCCGGGGAGGACTACTTCGTTCCCGGTGCTTATAACCGCCACCCTGGGTCTTCGGAAGACCGGAACCTCGGCGATTCCCACGGCGGACAGGAGCGCGGTGTTCTTGAATGTCAGCTTGGTACCGCGTTTGAGGAGGGTCTTGCCTTTGGGGATGTCCGTTCCTGCCTTCATGACGCCGAGCCCGGGATAGGCCGGCTTGTAGATGATGACCTCCTCACCTTCCCTGTCCACGTCCTCGAACTGTATCACCGCGTCAGCACCCTTAGGCAGAGGCGCACCCGTGGAGATGTAAACACTCTCACCGGGCTTTAGCTCGAAGTCCGGGTTGTCTCCTGCGTTGACCTCGCCGATGACCTTCAGCCTGACCGGTTCGCTCTCGCTCGCCATAAACGTATCTTCAGCCCTGAGGGCGTAGCCGTCGACGGTGGCCCTGTCAAAGGGGGGGACGTCTACCGGAGAGACCACGTCCTCGGCCAGAACCCTGCCCAGGGCTTCGCTCAGGGGGACGCTTTCGATTCCTGGCCTCAGGGGGAATGAGCCTATGACCTCAAGCGCTTTCTCCAGGGGGACGACCTTAAGGAACGCCATTCTATCACCGGGAGAAGAGAGAACGCGGTTATATAAATGGGTTGCGTAAGTGGGAGTGTTTACCTTCAGTCGAGCCTTCAGAAACCCCAGGAGTTTATCCTATCCAAGATTATCATGGTGAAGATAATGTTCGCGAACCGAAAATTTCCCCCAACCCTTAGCCGTGGGCCCCTCACTCCGGTGCAGTCTTGGGGCGGAGGGGGCAGATAAAATCGGCCTCACGCCAGTCGGGAGGACGGGCAAAAGCCAACCACGGAAAGGCGATGGAGAAACTCAAAGAGCTATAAAATCACCACTCTTCATCCTCTTCCCAGTCTTCCTCCTCCCACTCCTCTTCCCAGTCCTCGTCCTCCCAGTCCTCTTCGAGCTCCCACTCCTCCTCTTCCTCGAAGAGTTCTTCCTCCTCAAACTCCTCGACCTTCTTCTTTTTCTTAGGAGGCTGCATCCCGATCCCCCTTTCTACTTGCCAATAATGGCTTATAAACTTTTTTCCACAGAATTAAAGCCTTTCGTGGCCAAAATTTTTGATTAGAACGGTTAGAAAGGTTTTTAATTGTGGAGACGTATCAGAAACCATGAGAGTGGCGATAGTAACAAGCGACGCCAGGGTTTACTACCTGGCAACGAAGGTGCTGAAGGAGTACCATATACCGTTCCACAGCATTCGGATCGGGGACAGGATACCCTTCGATGTTGAAGTCGTCCTGACGGGCGAGGCGGACTACGACAGGGTGGACTTTCCGGTCAAGGTCATCGTGAGGAACGAGAACTTTATAGACGAACTCCTCGCCAAGCTTGAGGGAAGGGAGAGGTTTAAAAGGGTGTACATAGCCATTGACCCCGGTGAGAGGCCGGGCCTGAGCGTCGTCGCCGACAACCGCGTGCTTGAGGTTCACCACCTGAAGAACCCGAGGGACGTTGAAATAATCCTCGACCTGCTGGAGAAGTACCCGGGCGCTAAAATCAAGATAGGGCACGGGGCTAAGAGGCAGAGGATTCTCATGCTGAAAGCCCTCGCCGACCTGCTGGGATACGATTACCCCATAACCGTCGTTAACGAGTCAAGAACTACCCCCAAGGTAGGAGGGATAGAGGTTTCCCAGGTTCAGGATATCGTGGCGGCCATAAACATCGGCCTGCGCGAGGGAAGGGAGGTTCCCATTGGAGAGCTCATAGAGGCAAAGGAACCCACGAAGCGTGAGATTGAGGACATAAAGAGACGCAGTCGCGAGCTGAGCGGTAACATCACGATATCCTCAAAGCTCGCCCGCGAGGTGGCCCTGGGCAATCTAACGCTTGAGGAGGCTATCGAAAAGCAGAGGAGGCGGTCAAGATGATTTTTGGTAAGGACGAGGAGAGGTATGAGAAAATCAAGCTCCGCGTTGCCGAGGCTTTGAAGAGGGACGTTGGCAGGGGGATAGTCCGCTTCGACAGGAAGTACCAGAAGCAACTCGGCGTTGAGCCCGGAGACATAGTTGAGCTGATCGGAGAGAGAACCACCGCCGCGATAGTGGCCAACCCCCACCCCGACGACCGTGGACTGGACATCATCAGGATGGACGGCTACATCAGGAGGAACGCGGGGGTGAGCATAGGGGACTACGTCACGGTTTCCAAGGCGGAGGTGCAGGAGGCGAAGAAGGTCGTCCTTGCACCTGCACAGAAGGGTGTCTTCATCCAGATACCCGGGGACATGGTCAAGCAGAACCTCCTTGGCAGGCCCGTTCTGAAGGGAGACCTCATCGTTGCGAGCAGCAGGAGTGAGGGTGGTTACTACGGAGGCTCTCCCTTCGACGAGCTGCTCAGGGGGCTCTTCGAGACGATGCCCCTCGGCTTTGGAGAGCTCAAGTTCGTCGTCGTGAACACCGTCCCGAGAGGCATCGTCCAGATAACCTACAACACCGAGGTCGAGGTTCTCCCCCAGGCGGTGGAGATACGGGAGGAGGCCATCCCGGAGGTTACCTACGAGGACATCGGCGGCCTGAGCGATGCGATTCAGAAGATACGCGAGATGGTCGAGCTCCCGCTCAAGCACCCTGAGCTCTTTGAGAGGCTCGGCATAGAACCGCCCAAGGGCGTGCTCCTCTACGGCCCACCCGGAACAGGGAAGACTCTCCTCGCCAAGGCGGTAGCGAACGAGGCCAATGCTCACTTCATAGCCATCAACGGGCCGGAGATAATGAGCAAGTTCTACGGAGAGAGCGAGGAGCGTTTGAGGGAGATATTCAAGGACGCCGAGGAGAACGCACCGAGCATAATCTTCATCGATGAAATTGACGCAATAGCCCCAAAGAGGGAAGAAGTGGTTGGAGAGGTCGAGAAGAGGGTCGTTTCACAGCTGCTCACCCTGATGGACGGCCTGAAGGGCAGGGGCAAGGTCATAGTTATCGCCGCCACCAACAGACCGGACGCCCTTGACCCTGCATTAAGGAGACCCGGCAGGTTCGACAGGGAGATCGAGGTCGGTGTTCCCGACAAGAAGGGCAGGAAGGAGATACTCCAGATACACACCAGGGGAATGCCCCTTGAACCGGACTACGACAAGGCCACCGTCCTCAAAGTTCTCAAGGAGCTCATGAAGAGGGAGAGTTTTGAGAAGGCGAAGCTGGAGAGGCTCCTCGAGAAGGTCAGCGCCGCGAAGAGCGATGAAGAGGTCAAGGAAGCCCTCAAGAGCGAGAGCGAGGTCTATCCGGAGGTCAGGAGCAGGCTGATAGACAGGATGCTTGAGGAGATAGCCGAGAAGACGCACGGCTTCGTTGGTGCAGACCTTGCCGCGCTGGCTAGAGAGGCCGCCATGGTGGTTCTCAGGAGGCTCATCAACGAGGGCAAGATAAGCCCGGAGCAGGAGCGCATTCCCCCGGAGGTTCTCCAGGAGCTTCGCGTGAGGAAGGCGGACTTCTACGAGGCCCTCAAGATGGTCGAGCCCTCCGCCCTGAGGGAGGTTCTTATCGAGATGCCAAACGTTCGCTGGGAGGACGTGGGCGGTCTCGACGAGGTGAAGCAGGAACTCAAGGAGGCCGTCGAGTGGCCGCTCAAGTACCCGAAGGCCTTCCAGAGGCTCGGAATAGAACCGCCGAGGGGAGTCCTCCTCTATGGTCCGCCCGGAACCGGTAAAACTTTGCTGGCCAAAGCGGTCGCAACGGAGAGTGAAGCCAACTTCATCGGCATCCGCGGGCCGGAAGTCCTCTCAAAGTGGGTCGGTGAGAGCGAGAAGCGCGTGAGGGAGATATTCAGGAAGGCCAGGCAGGCGGCTCCAACGGTGATATTCATCGACGAGATAGACGCAATAGCCCCCGCCAGGGGAAGTGACATGAGCAGGGTCACGGACAGGCTCATCAACCAGCTTCTGACAGAGATGGACGGCATCGAGAGGAACAGCGGTGTCGTCGTCATAGCGGCGACCAACAGGCCAGACATCCTTGATCCTGCCCTCCTGAGGCCGGGCAGATTTGACAGGCTGATACTCGTTCCTGCACCGGACGAGAAGGCCAGACTGGAGATACTGAAAGTCCACACGAGGCGCGTCCCCCTGGCCAGCGATGTTAACCTCCGCGAGCTGGCGAAGAAGACGGAGGGCTACTCCGGAGCCGACATCGAGGCCCTCGTGAGGGAGGCAGCGCTGCTGGCGATGCGCAGGATAATGACGGAGCTTCCGGTGGAGCT
The DNA here is from genome assembly GCF_015521605.1 of Thermococcus sp. NCBI lineage: Archaea > Methanobacteriati > Methanobacteriota > Thermococci > Thermococcales > Thermococcaceae > Thermococcus > Thermococcus sp. The sequence continues at coordinate 11,628 of NZ_WANV01000034.1, read as the reverse complement.
GGTCGAGGAGGAGAGCGAGGAGTTCCTTGAGAAGCTCAGGGTTTCAAGGAGGGACTTTGAGGAGGCCCTCAAGAAAGTCAAGCCGAGCATAACCCCGTACATGATCGACTACTACAGGAACTTCGAGGAGAGCAGGAAGTCACGCGTCGAGAGGCGGGAGCGGGGGCCGGACTACTACACCTTCTGATTTCCTTTTCCTTTTGGAAAAAGTTTTATACGTTGGTGCCCAAGAACTTACACGATTAAACCGAGGGGTGGCGAAAATGGTCAAGATAATAGCTTCCAAGCTTAGGGACGTGGAGCTGATAACCGACACCGGTATAAGGCTCGGCTGGGTTTACGACCTCAGCTTCGATGAGGAAACCGGCGATATTCTTGTGATAGTTGCCGAGCCGGATGAAGATCTCGACACGAGCGAGTTTGTCACCGATCACGAGGGTCTCCTCCTCATCCCGATCAGCGCGGTTAAAAGCATCGGCGAGGTAATCATAATAGACTCGGGCAAGCTCGCCGTCAAGTCCAAGCTCAGAAGGGTCGGCACGATAAAGAGAAGGCTCTCCGAGGAGGAATCCCAGATCCCTGGGGAGTGATCCCTCCTTTAATATCCCTCGTAGAGCCTCATCGCCAGAAACCTTGGAAGCCCTGCTTCTATTATCTTCTCCGCTGCGGAGTCGACATCGTACTCCACCCGGCGGAACTCGACGTTGTCCGGGGGCTCTTTTTCGGTGTCAATCATGGCGTAAGCAGACCTCCAGTCCCCATCGCGGGGCTGACCGACACCGCCGGGGTTTATCACCCTCCTGCCGTCTATAACCCTCATCATCGGCACGTGGGTGTGGCCGACCAGGAGATCGTCCTGCCTGACGTAGCTCAGAACCGCCCTGAACTCCTCGTCAGAGAACCAGGGAAAGAGGTACTCGTCTATGGGCGCTCTCGGAGAGCCGTGGATGAGGAGGTAGCTCCGCCCGGTGTCGTCGGTGAAGAGCTGCCTTATCGGAAGCCTTCTGAGAAACTCAAGGTTCTCACTCGTCATCACCCGCTGGTGCCACCTTACGGCCTGCCTCGCGTAGGGGTTGAATCCCCACTCAGCACCGAAGGCTATCGCGTTGTCGTGGTTGCCGCGGACGCAGAGGAAGACTCTTTTTTCCATCTGCTCCCTGACGAAATTGACTACCTCGTTTGGACTGGCGCCGTAGCCGACCAGGTCACCCATGCAGAGTATGGCGTCCGCCTTCTTAACCTCTCTCCAGACCGCCTGGAGTGCCTCCCAGTTGGAGTGGATGTCCGAGATGAGGGCGATGCGCATGGCACTTCCCTAAAACCTCTTGGGGGAGCACGTTAAAACACTTACCGAACGGGAACCGAGGGATGAAATGGGAATTAGAAGAGAGAAAGGGCTCACTCGCCCTTCTGCCTCTTCTTCCACCTGCTCCACCTGTAGAGCGCCGCGAGGGACTTGATGGCCCTTTCCGGCTCCGGATAGGCCGGGATTCCCTCCTCGTTGAGCATGTCGATGGCTTCCTTGGCCTCGATGCCGCCGACGATGGCAACGACGAGCGGCTTCTTCCTTCCGCTCTCGTTGTACTCGCGGATAACTATCTTCGCGAGGTCGCGCGGGTCGAGAACTGCCGTCTGGCAGTAGAGGACGGCTATGGCGTGCATGTTCGGGTTGGCAAGGGCATCGCGAACGGCACCCTCGTAGCTCTCCGCTCCGGCCATACCGGTCAGGTCAACCGGGTTCTTGTAGGAGCCGAAGGGCGGCATGTGGTTGGCGAAGACCTTGAGATCATCGAGGTTGTCGTAGAGGTGCAGTCCCTCCTCCTCGGCGGCGTCGGTGGCCATAACTCCTATTCCACCGCCGTTGGTGAGTATGACGAGGTTCTCTCCCTCCGGCTCCGGAAGGTTGCTCAGCGTTCTCGCCCAGTCAAAGGCCTCGCCGATGGTGAGGGCGCGAAGAACACCGCTCTGCTTGAATGCGGCCTCGTATATCTTGTCGGCGCCGGCGAGTGAGCCGGTGTGGCTGGCGGCTGCCTTTGCGCCGCGCTCGCTCCTTCCAGCCTTGATGATGATTATCGGCTTCTCCTTGCTGACCTCCTTCGCGACCTCCATGAATTTCCTCCCGTCCTTGACGCCCTCCATGTAGATGAGAATTGCCTTGGTGTTGTCGTCGGTCTTGAAGAACTCAAGCAGGTCGGCGTCGTCTATGTCGCTCTTGTTTCCGACGCTGACGACGGCCGAAAGCCCGACCTTCTCAAGGATGGTCCAGCCCATAAGGGCTATTCCCAAAGCCCCGCTCTGGCTGATGAGGGCAAGGCTGCCCGGCATGACGTCGGTCGGCCCGAAGGTGGCGTTCATCTTGGCGGGGGTGTAAACGACGCCGAAGATGTTCGGACCGAGGATCCTCATGCCGTATTTGTGTGCGGTCTCCACTATCTGCCTCTCTACCTTCTTACCCTCCTCACCAAGCTCGCCGAAGCCGGAGCTTATTATCGGGAGAACCTTGACGCCCTTCTTTCCGGCCTCCTCGACGACCTGCGGAACGAACTTGGCCGGGACGACGATGACTGCCATGTCGACCTCATCCGGAACGTCGAGGATGCTCTTATAGGACTGGAACTTCCTTCCGTTTATCTCTATCTCAACACCCTTGATGTTGACCGGATATATCTTGCCATCGTAGCCGTACTCAACGAGGTTTTTCATAACAGCGTATCCTATCTTGCCCGGTTTTTCAGAAGCGCCGATGACGGCGATGCTCCTGGGTCTGAAGAGGGCCTCCAAGTTTCCGTCCATCTCAATCACCTCACCTGAATGAAAGTTACAGTTTCACGTCCGTAAAACGAGTTATAACTTTTCTCTTCTCGTTTTGACGATAACTGAATCGACGGACGTTAAAAGAACCTTGGGTTCATAACCATCCATTGGCTCCCCCCCTATGCTGCAAAAAAAGTTTTTATTAATTGGCATCCGATATCTAAGGGGAATCGTGATGACCCGTGAACCCTCCGTAATTGAAAAACACGTGATGTACTGGCTCACCGTTGCCTTTGACCTGGTTGTCGTAGGTCTTGCAGCGATTACAATGGGCTACGTGCTCTACATGATGTTTGACCTCGTGAGGACGAGCATTGTGAATTTTGAAATCGAGTTGGTCCTCCGCGAGATAGTCATGATAATAATCTTCCTCGAAATCCTTGAACTGCTCTCCATGTACCTCAAGGAGCACCACGTGAGCATGAGGAACGTCGTCGAGCTCGGAATTCTGGCGATGGTGAGAAAGATCATAATAACCCCCGACTACTCAAAGCTCGGCTGGCAGACACTCGTGGGGATGGCCATCCTGCTCTTCGTGATGGGCTGGATATACGTCCAGGAGAGGAAGCGGGCCACTCAGCACGAGGAGTTCCTCATAGAGCATGGGAAAGGCCGATGATGACCCTTCCCCTCCCCGAGGGGTGAGGAGCAATCCGGTAGGCTGAGGCAAAGGCTAAATATCCCCTGCACCAAAACCCTTCTCAGGTGGTGACTGGTGGGAGTACAGATTGGAGAGCTCGTTCCGAGGAAGGAGATTGAACTGGAGAACCTCTACGGGAGAAAGGTCGCAATAGACGCGTTCAACGCCATATACCAGTTCCTCTCAACCATAAGGCAGAGGGACGGTACCCCCCTCATGGACTCCCGGGGGAGGATAACCTCTCACCTCAGCGGCCTCTTCTACAGGAACATCAACCTAATGGAGGCCGGAATAAAGCCAGCATACGTTTTCGACGGCAAGCCGCCGGAGTTCAAGAAGAAGGAGATAGAGAAGCGCCGTGAGGCGAGGGAAGAGGCCGAGGAGAAGTGGTACGAGGCCCTGGAGCGCGGCGAGCTTGAGGAGGCGAAGAAGTACGCGATGCGTGCAACCAGGGTCAACGAGGGGCTGATAAACGACGCCAAGAAGCTCCTTGAGCTGATGGGAATCCCCGTGATCCAGGCGCCCAGCGAGGGTGAGGCCCAGGCCGCTTACATGGCCGCAAGAAAGAAGGTCTACGCCTCGGCCAGCCAGGACTACGATTCGCTCCTCTTCGGTGCTCCCAGACTGGTGAGAAACGTCACGATAACGGGCAGGCGGAAGCTCCCCGGGAAGAACGTCTACGTTGAAGTCCGCCCGGAGCTGATAGTGCTGGAGGAGGTGCTCAAGGAGCTTGGCGTGGACAGGGAGAAGCTCATAGAGATGGCCATACTGGTCGGCACGGACTACAATCCCGGCGGGGTAAAGGGCATCGGGCCAAAGAAGGCCCTTACAATAGTCAAGCGCACCAAAGATCCGCTGAAGAAGTACAACAGGGACAGTGAAGTCGACCTCTACGCGATAAAGGAGTTCTTCCTCAATCCACCCGTCACGGACGAGTACGAGCTGAAGTGGCGCGAACCGGACGAGGAGGGGATCCTCAAGTTCCTCTGCGACGAGCACGACTTCAGCGAGGAGAGGGTGAAGAACGGCCTTGAGCGGCTGAGAAAAGCTGTAAAAGCAGGAAAACAGGCGACACTGGAGAGCTGGTTCGGAAAGCGCTGACCCTTTTCTTTTTCTCAAACCGGAATCTTCAGGTTGAGCTTGTCAACGAGCTCCTTGTAGCGGTTCCTGACGGTGACCTCGGTGACGCGCGCGACTTCTGCAACCTCCCTCTGGGTTCTCTTCTCATCCTCCAGCAGTCCGGCAATGTAGAGGGCGGCCGCGACCAGACCCGCGGGGCTCTTTCCGCTCGTCAGCCCCTTGTCGTATGCCTCGTCGAGTATGGCTATCGCGCGCCTCCTCACCCTCTCGCTGAGCCCCAGCTCGTCGGCGAACTTGTTCACGTAGTCGGTCGGCTTGACGAAGAGCTTCTTCGGGGTCAGGTTGAGGTTTCTGGCAATGAAGCGGAAGCTCCTGCCTATCTCCTTCTTGTCAACGCGAGAGATATCGGCTATCTCGTCGAGAGTCCTCGGGACTTTCAGGAGCCTGCACGCGGCGTAGACACAGGCGGCGATAACGCTCTCAATGGAGCGTCCCCTTATGAGGCCCTTTCTCACGGCCTCACGATATAAGCGAGCGGCTTCCTCCTCAACGTGCCTGGGAAGCTTGAGCTGGCTGGCTATCCTGTCGAGCTCGCTGAGGGCAAAGGCAAGGTTCCTCTCGGCTGCATCGCTGACCCTCAGGCGGGACTGCCACTTCCTCAGACGGTACATCTTTTCACGCATCAAACCGGAAAGGTTCCTGTCAATTCCAATATCCGTTGAAAGACCCTTATCGTGAAGGAGAATGCTCTCAGGGGCACCAACTCTCGCCCTCTTCTCCCTCTGGCTCGCATCAAAGGCGCGCCACTCGGGACCCATATCTATGACGTTCTCCTCAATAACGTAACCGCAAACCTTACAGACTACCTCTCCCCTACCCGGGTCGTAGATGAACTCCGTCGAGCCACAGACCGGGCAGACCCTACGCTTGCTCACTCAAACACCCCCAACCGGCCGGCTATTTTATAAAGCCCTTATAAACCTTCTCCTTTTTTCACAACGTAGCGGAGTAACCAGGCGAGGTCTTCGCGCTTGAAGGTTATCCGCTCAAGAATGCGGACGTCCCAGTCGTCCTCAACTATGTTGGCGTAAATCCAGAGGAAGACCGGATCCTCGTCCGTCCCAACGTGCAGGTTCTTGTAGAGAACGTCAACGGTTCCGTCCTTGTTCTTCTTAACCGAGACGGCCTTCCAGGTTTCGAGACTGACCTCTCCCTTTTCGTCGAGTATCCTGACTATCTCCCTGGCGTCCATGGGAGCACCTTCTGGCTACCACTTAATCTTGAAGTCCCGTCTCGTCCTTGCATCGATCTGGGCGAGTATTTTCTTCAGCTTGGCATCGTCTATGGGCTCCCTTATCTGCCCAGCCTGATAGAGCTGAACGAGAACCAGCTCGACCTGCCTCGCCAGTTCAGGACGAACCAGCTTTACCCTTCCGAGCCTTTCCCTGGCGTCCTGAGTTAGAATCCTTCTCATTATCGCGTTGAGCTGGGCTTCAAGCTCCATCTCCTGCCTTATGGCCTCCTCCTGCGCCTTCTGCTGCTCAAGGTACTTTTTCTGCAGTTCCATGAGCTTGCGCTTCCTGATCTCCTCTATGTCCTCGGCCATCCTCTCACCTCCGGGTTAAGATTGGGTAGGGGGTTAAAAGGCTTTACGTTTCAGCGGGTGACTCAAGAAAGTGCTTCAAGCGTGAAAAAGTGCCCAGAAGGAACTGTTAGGCAGTAAAGGGTTTAAAGGGCCGAAGCCCTCAGTACTTCTTGAGCTCCGGAATCTGCTCCTCAAGCTCCTTCTTGAGCTCGGTGGCGATCTTGTCGAGGAAGCTCTGTCCCTGCGGGGTGACGATCCTTCCCTCGCCCGGAACCTTCTGGACGAAGCCAGCCTGCTCAAGCTGCTGGAGGGCCTTCCTTATGATGCTTCCTCCGGCCTTGTAGAAGTGCTCCGGGGCGTGTCCGCGGTTCTTCCTGCCGCCGTACCAGGTCCTAAGGCGCTCGATTCCGACCGGCCCGTCGATGTAGATCTTCCTGAAGATGCTGGCAACCCTGTAGTACCACCAGTCCTCCTGCTCCGGGAGGCGCTCCTTGTGTCTTCCGGTCTTGACGAAGGGTGCCCACTCGGGCGGCTTTATGGCCTCGATCTCCTTGAGAGCCTTTGCAACCCTCTCAACGAGCAAATCACCGGGAACGTCATAAACTGTCGCCACTTTCAATCCCTCCCCTTCTTGAATTTCCTCCTGAATTGAGCGATATCGAGCCTGACTTTCTTAACGGGCTTCTCCTCCCGCTTTTCCTTCGAAAGCTCCTTTCTCTGGAGCTTCCTTAAATACTTTTCCCAACCTTCCCTCGGTTTGAACAATATAAACCTTTTGCCGCGAACCTCGATGAGCTCGCTGTCCGTCATCTCCGCTACCTTCTCGGCAAGCTGACGCCTGTCCATCTCGGTGCTTATGAGCGCCCCTTTCCTTATTTCCACCTTCAGGATTCCGTCCTTCTCAAGCTGGGTGTTTATCTCCTCAATGACGCCCTCATCCAGTCCTCTCTTGCCTATCCACGCCCTCGGGGGGATGTCGTAGTATCTCGCCCTTATGGCGCGTCTCACCTTTCCGGGTAAGCGTTTCTCCATCTCTCTCACCTCTTAGCTCTCGCGGTCAAGCACTTTAAAAAGGTTGGCCTTTTAAAGGTGTTGGGTACGAAAGGAAAGGGGAGGTCAAACCATGCTCGTCCATCACCTCTACTCCGGCGGCAAGGACTCAAGTCTGAGCGCGTGGATTCTGACCAGGCTCGGCTATGAGGTGAGGCTGGTAACGGTCAGCTTCGGCATCCTCGACAACTGGCGATTCGCGAGGGGGACTGCCGAAAGGCTAGGCTTCGAGCACAGGGTTCTCTACCTGCCGAGGGAGACGCTGGAGAAAGCGGCGGATATGGCGGTCAAAGACGGCCACCCCAACAACGCCATACAGTTCATCCACGAGCGAGCTTTGGAGGAGCTGGCATCACTCCCGGAGGTCGAGCGGATAAGCGACGGGACGAGGAGGGACGACCGCGTTCCATTCCTCGACCTGCCGAAGGCCCGCTCGCTGGAGGACAGGTTCAACGTCGCTTACATAAGGCCCCTCCTCGGCCTCGGCTACAAGACGATAAGGGAGTTGACCGGGAGGCTCTTCGTCGTTGAGATCAGGGAGAGCGAGGAGCTTGAGAAGGCGGACTACGAGGTCGAGCTCAGACACCTGCTCCGCGAGAGGGGAATCAATCCGCTGGAGATATTCCCGAAGAGACACTACCAGTCGAGGGTTCTCGGCTGGAGGGAGAAAGAGATTTAAATTTTCCCTCCCACCTCCCTTGGGGACGTCGAATGAGAATCCTCACGATTTCAAGAGGTAGATTTTTCTCGGGCAGAGCGGGAAAACTCGCGGCGGAAATTTCCGAGAGGATCGAGGTTCTTGAGAATATGATCCTGCTCCCGGAAAGTCTTGAGGTTGAGTACGGCATCTTCAGGGCGGCGAGTTCCGTTTGGATAGGTCCTAGGATTGGTGGGAGAAGCTCAAAGTACTACACCTCTGGCTGGCTTTTCAACACGTCACGGAAGTTCGTGGCCGAGAAAGACCTCCTCTCCAGCGAGCTCCCATTAACCCCCGCAGAATATAGGCTTGAGCTCGACGTCCCCGGATCAGGAAGGATTGAGCTCCCGGGATACAGGCTCAAAAACGGGGTTCTGCTTCTACATATCACGCCGAGCTACAGGTTCACGTTCCCCCGCGATGTCATGACCGCCGGTGACGTGGAGGACTACGCCATGGTATCACTCAAACCGTCCGAGAATGGCTTTGCCGGCGAAGTCAGTTTGAGCCTGAAAAAAGCCGGGTATGCGGAGGTAGCCATCGAGGGTAAGATGGTTGAGGATATACTCTTCTTCGACGATGAGCCCGGAAAGTTCACCTATCGGTTCATTGATGAGCCAGTTCTTGTAGTCTCCCACGAAAAGCTCCTTGACCCGCCGAAGCTCCAGATGGCCATGAAGGGCCTCACAATCGTGAGCGGACACGGAAAATTCACTCTCAGACTCAGCGTTGGGAAGGCGAGGGAAGAAATGGAGTTCACGGTCGGGCTTGGGATGGGATAGAAAAGGAAATCAGAGCCCGCTGAGCTTCCTGATGATCGGGTTCTCGGCCTCTTCGGGCTTTATCTCCTCGACGCTCTCGATCCATATCTTGTTCCTCGGAACGCGGTGCTTGCTGCCGACTTCGGAGTAGAGTATCTCGATGACATCCTCGGCCCTGAGGCCGCGGTACTCCCTGGTGAACTTCTCCCTCTTTCCGTTCCTCTCGAAAACGCCCCTAACGCGGAAGACCTTAACCTCCATAGCTCACACCTCCATCATCAGTCAAGGAAGCCCAAGGCTTCTTCAATCTTCACTATCTCGGGTCCAGTGGTCAGGTGTCCAACGACGACACCGTGAGAGTTCGCCAGCATACATGAGCCAACGAAGGGGACACCCATGTTGGCGGTTCCGACGTATATATCAACCTTGAAGAGGTCGCGGAGCCACTCAAGCTCCTCGTCGGTCGCCTCGGGGTGAACTAGGCCGCCCCTGTTGGTGACCACTCCGACGCTTCCCACGGCGTGGAAGTCACCGATCATGCCCCTCTCGACCTCGACGCCGAGTATGTCCTCGAGTTTTTTGGCCTCCTCCCTGGTGAACTTGGAGCTTATCAGCGCCGCCCTGTCGTTGGCCAGGATGAGGTTGCCGAAGGCCGTGAGGGTGCTCTGGAAGGGAACCACCTCCGTATCTATGCCGTGTTCCCTGAGCTGGCCGTTTATCTTCTCGAGCTCGGCGTCCCAGACGTACCAGGGGACGACTATCGCGTTGGAGTTTCCTGCCGCGAATATGCCGACTATGCGCGACTTCATTATGCTCGTCTTGATGAGCGGAACCTTGAGAACCTCCCTGAGAACCTCGATCTTCTTCTCGCCGAGGCCCTCCCTGATGAGGACTACCCTATCCGTCGCGGTACCGTAAACGCCAAGATACGGGGAGTTCTCAAAATCGAGCCTTTCTATGTGCATCTCGTCACCTCGTTAAATTAAAAGGAATCAGGCGAGGGAGACCTTGGCAATCCTCTTGCCCTCTTCCTCTTCGACGATAACCTTAACGCGGAGCTTGTTGGGCGGCTTCTCTGCGCCCCTCTCCCAGATCTTCTCGTTGACGTCGGTGCCAATGACCACCTCGTCGGCCTTTGCGTGCCTCGCTATCCACTCGCGGACGAACTTCGCGGCCCTGGGGGCCCTCTTCCAGCGGGGAACGCGCTTCTTTATCTTCTTGATGGGAACGACGAATATGACCTCTTCACCGGGCTTGATCGGCATTTACATCACCTCACTCCTTGAGCTTGGTCCTTCTCCACATCCTCCTCTTGGGGTGGGTCATGACCTCCCTGTTGGTCTTGACGATGACCCAGACCGGAATGCGCCTGTTCTGCTTCGCGGCCTTGGCAAGTCTGAGCTTCTTCGCAAGCGGCTTGTTTCTCGCCATAACTACACCTCCTAGGATTATCATGATGCCTGTTGATGCTTTGGCTATCCTTTTTTAAGCTTTTTTGTGGGGTCTAAGAGCCCCGCGGAAATAGGGGAAGGGATAAAGGGGGGCAAAATCAGAATATCAGCGGCGCCCTGTACTCGCCCCAGACCTCGCGGAGAACGTCGGTGACCTCACCGAGCGTTGCGAGGTGCCTGTGGGCCTCGATGATGTAGGGCATGAGGTTCTCGTCCTCGGTTTCCGCTGCCTTCCTGAGCTTATCGAGGGCCTCCTCGACCTTCTTGCTGTCGCGTTCGCTCCTCAGCTTCTTGAGGCGCTCGATCTGCTTCTCCCTGATGCTCGGGTCGACCTTGAGTATCTCGACGTCGAGCGGCTCGTCGACTATGAACTCGTTCACGCCGACGATGATGCGCTTCTTCTCCTCCACTTCCCTCTGGTACTTATAAGCTGACTCCGCTATCTCCTTCTGGATGTAGCCGCGCTCAATAGCACGCATCATGCCGCCCATCTTCTGGATCTTCTCGATGTACTTCAAAGCCTCCTCGTAGATGTGGTCGGTGAGCCACTCGATGTAGTAGCTTCCGCCGAGCGGGTCTATCGTGTCAACGACGCCGCTTTCGTAGGCGATTATCTGCTGGGTTCTGAGGGCTATCCTAACGCTCTTCTCGGTCGGGAGCGAGAGGGCCTCGTCGTAGCTGTTGGTGTGGAGTGACTGCGTTCCGCCGAGGACGGCAGCAAGGGCCTGAATGGCAACCCTAACGATGTTGTTCTCCGGCTGCTGGGCGGTGAGGGTTGAGCCGGCCGTCTGGGTGTGGAAGCGCAGGAGCATGCTCCTCGGGTTCTTGGCGTTGAACCACTCCTTCATTATGTAGGCCCAGAGCCTTCTCGCGGCCCTGAACTTGGCTATCTCCTCAAGGAAGTTGTTGTGGGCGTTGAAGAAGAAGCTGAGCCTTCCGGCGAACTTGTCAACGTCCATTCCCCTCTCGATAACGGCCTTAACGTACTCAATACCGTCCGCGAGGGTGAAGGCAACTTCCTGGACGGCGTTGGCGCCGGCCTCTCTAATGTGGTAGCCGCTTATGCTTATCGGGTTCCACTTGGGAACGTTCTCGGCGCAGTACATTATGATGTCGGTGGTGAGCCTCATGCTAGGCTGCGGCGGGAAGATGTAGGTGCCGCGAGCTATGTACTCCTTGAGGATGTCGTTCTGAACCGTTCCCCTGAGCTGGTGGGGCTGAACGCCCTGCTCTTCGGCCACGAGAATGTACATGGCGAGCAGATTGGCGGCGGTGGAGTTGATGGTCATCGAGGTTGAGACCTTGTCGAGCGGGATCCCGTCGAAGAGTATGCGCATGTCCCAGAGGGAGTCGATGGCGACGCCGACCTTTCCGACCTCACCCTCGCTCATCGGGTGGTCGGAGTCGTAGCCTATCTGGGTGGGCAGGTCGAAGGCGACGCTCAGACCGGTCTGGCCCTGCTCCAGGAGGTATTTGTAGCGCCTGTTGGACTCCTCAGCGGTTCCGAAACCGGCGTACTGCCTCATCGTCCAGAACCTGCCGCGGTACAT
>NZ_WANV01000033.1 GCF_015521605.1 Thermococcus sp. | reverse complement strand
CCTGACGGCGAGGATACCGTACTTGGCCAGGTAGTGCTGGGCGAGGTCGTCGATACCCTTCTGGACGAAGACGACGTTGGCTCCGACCTCCTTAATCTTGTCGACCATCTCGCGGAGCATCTTCTCCTCCTGCTCAAGGAAGGCCTGGAGCTGCTCCGGGCTGGTGATCCTGATCTCGGCGTCGGTCTCGGTCTCCTTGACCTCAAGGGCCTCGTTGATGAGCGCTATCTTGGCGTTCTCAACCCTCTTCGGCATGCCCGGGTGGACGACCTCCTTGTCGATGACGACGCCCCTGATGAGTCTGGTGTCCTTGACGCTGCCGCCCTCCTTCTTCTCGAACTTGATGTTGTCGAGGTCGACCTTGTAGACGCCGTCGACCTTCTCGGCGACCTGCTTGACGGCCTCGACGGCGATGTTGGCGAGGTACTCACGCTCCTCCTCGGCGGCCTTTCCGGTGATGGCAGTAACGGCGGCCTTCTTGAGCATCTCGACGTCCTCAACGTCAACGTCCTTGGATATCTCGTCGAGTATCTCCTGGGCCTTCTCCGCAGCGAGGGCGTAACCCTTGATGACTATGCTCGGGTGGATGTTCTGGTCGAGGAGCTCCTCAGCCTTCCTGAGGAGTTCACCAGCGATAACAACGGCAGTGGTAGTTCCATCGCCAGCCTCCTTATCCTGAGTCTTGGCAACCTCAACCATCATCTTAGCAGCAGGGTGCTGGATGTCCATCTCGTCGAGTATGGTTGCACCGTCGTTGGTGATGACGATGTCTCCGAGGCTGTCGACGAGCATCTTGTCCATACCCTTCGGGCCGAGGGTGGTCCTCACCGTCTCGGCAATAATCCTCGCGGCGAGAATGTTCAGCCTCTGGGCGTCCCTACCAACGTACCTCTGAGTCCCCTCAGGCAGAATAACAACCGGCTGTCCAGCAAGCTGGGCCATCTCCTCCCACCTCCGCCCGTTTTTGTTTTTATTGACGGAGGACTTTTAGTTACAATTAGTGTTTCCGCATTATCGTTCCTTTGAATTATTTATAAAATTTTCGGTCAGAGATCACCATACATTTTTAACCCGTTCGGGGAACCGGAGTCAGGTGATGAAAGATGGAGAACGTTAAGGCCCAATGGGAGAAAGCCCTGAGCGAGAGGAACTGTGAGAAGTTGCTTGAGTTCTTTGACGATTACATGGAGAGCATCGAGGACGAAGGGGTTCTCAGGCGCGAGCTGGAGAGGCTTGAAGAGGTTGTTGTTGGCTGTGATGACCCCTACGAGCTTGCCCATGAGATAGCCCACGTCTACGCTCACCTCGACGACGCCGACGCCGGAATCGGACTGTACAGGAGAATAGCGGAGGGAAGAAGAGACGACCCGGAAGAGTATGCCACCGCGCTCTACTACCTGGCGGACGCCTACGAGCACTTTGGAATGCCAGAGAAGGCGATAGAGACCTACGAGGAGCTGCTCAAGCTTGAGGAGGAAGTCCTCAAGAACGAGAGGGAGATAGCGCTTACACTGGCGAACATGGCGGTGAACTACGACGAGCTGGGCGAGATCGAGAGGGCGATAGAGCTGATGGAGCGCGCTAGGGATATATTCGAGAGGCTCAACGACGAGAAGAACCACATGATAAGCCTCCTCGACCTGGCGCACTTCAGGTACGAGCTCGGCGACTACGACGCTGCCGAGGCGCTGATAGGTGAAGTCCTCAGCAACCCGAGGGAGGACGAGATAGAGATAAACGCCAGGCTGGTAGAGGCGGAGATATTCGCGGGAAGGGAGGAGTACGACAAGGCCTTCAGGGCCGTACGGGACGCGCTTCTTAAGGCCGTTGACACGGGCGACGAGATCTTTGGCCTCGTCTTTGATACTCTCGTTGACTTCATAGAGGGGCTCTTCAACGAGGAGGCTTACGAGGTCGTAGCTAAAAACATGGAGTCCTTTGCGGAGCTCTTCGAGGACGACACTGCCCACTTCTTCAGAGCGATAGCCGAGCTCGCCCGCTGGAGGGGAGGAGACGAGGAAGCGAAGAAGAGGTTCGACGAGCTTTACGCCAAGGTTCAGAACGAAGAACTGAGAGGGATACTCGACGAGTGGAAGAAGCCAAAGCTGAGCCTGAGTTTGGGGCTCTGAGTTTCTTTTTCATTTAAATGAAAGAGAGCTCCAGCTCCTTAATGAACTTATCCAAGGACCTGCTTTTGAGTCCTTTTTCTGCGAGTATCTTTCTGAGAATCAATGACTTCTCATAAAGGAGCCCCACGAGCCACTCAAACCTTTCCGACCCAATGATCGTTCTTTGATTATTGAGCTCGCCGAGCATCATCTCAAAATCAACACCATACTCAATCAAGCGAAGCAAATCATCAATGTCCTTGGCCCTGCCAAGAGATGTAACCCCTTTGAACAGGAAAATGTCCTCAAGGGACACCAGTCGAACCTTAATAGTCTCGAAATCCCCAAACTCATCGGGAAGTACCGAGCGGTTTTTCATACCCTCCGACAGTGTGAGCCCTCTTAGAACCCTCCTCACAAAGACATCCATGTTGAAATCACGCATCTCCGGGTCAAGCTTTCTGTAAACCGAAACGGCCCCCAGTTTAACTTTGTATTCGTGCTCAACCTTCTTCACGTAGATAACCCTGACACCCGAACCTACTTTAAGTTCAGGTGAGGGATTCGTAAGAACCTCATCAAGGAATCCCAGAACTCGAACGTTCTCAACCACCACATCTACGTCTGCGGTGGCGTCTTTTATGCCCCTCAATGCAAGATTGCCACCACCTATAAGGTAAAGCCTTATTTCCTCGGGAATAACTCCCCGAGAGGCCAATAGAGTTGCTTTCTCGTCCAGCAGAGCAAACTCTTTAACCAATCTTTCCCTCGTTATCATTTTCAGGGCCTCCAAAGTACTGACGGCAGAGCTCCTCAACTTCATACCTGGAAGGGAACGGATAACCTTTCTCTTTTCCGCCAAGATACTCAATAATCTCGTCAACAACTCCGAGGACATCAAACTTAATGGCCAGACGTCTGAGCCGCTCAACGTTAAATCCCTTGACCTTTAGGATGGTTACGACGTAGAGGAGCTCCCTCGCGCCAGCTCCAACTGCCAGGGTATGAACGATGGCCTCCTCGAGCGTTATCCCCCTGGAAGGCCAGTAATAGTGGTAGACTCCTCCCGAGATTACGCTGAGACTATAGCTTGAAAAGCGGGGGGGGCCAGTGAGCTGGAAGGAATCTACCGCCAAGCCCCTGAAGCTTCTCGTAGCGAGGATGAACTCATTAACGCCGCTCCAGAGGACTACCGAATCATGGCTGAAGCTCTTTGCCTTTATCGAGTTCTGCAGGCGAAAGTATTCGTCGGCGAACTCTTTGACGAGCGAAAACCGTTCCGCAATAAAATACCCCTTCTCGTTTTTCCCGACGATGAGCCTTTCCATCAGCTCCGTTAGGACGTGATGCACCGTGTAGCGGTTAACGTTGGATCTCAGGGAGATTTCCCACACCGGCCTGGGCTCCTCAACGGCCATTCCGCCTATGACCTTAAGCTTTCTACCTGCCAAGAGAGAGATGAAGTCAACATGAGGAAACCTCGTTAGAAGCTCGTGGAAAAGTTCGAGGGGCTTGGAGCTGGAAGGAATGAGTAGAATCTCCTTTCCATTCTTCTGCCGCTCAATAAGGCCCTTTCGTTCTAGGGAACGGGCGATTATCGAAAGGCGAGAGCGGGAAACCTCAAGCTGCCCAGAGAGTTCTTTGAGGGTGGCCGGCTCATGCAGAACTGAGAGAACTCTGAGCTCTGCCCGGGTTAGCATGCCCATCATCGTGCTAAAATTGTTAAAGGTTTTATAAAAACTTTTTGATTTTTGGCACATCTCTTCGGAATGAGAGTACTTTCAGCGGCGTTCACAACAAGCAAGGGTAGCTACTGCAAGTACAGAATAGGAAAACAGAAGCCCTCCAAATCAAAGGAAGAGAAGAGGATTCAGATCCTCGAAACGGTCTCAACTTCTGCGCTCTCGACGTTCTCGACCTGCCTAAAGAGATCGGCGACCTCGTCGTAGGAGTAGCCCTCTTCGTCCCTACCGAGGACGTAGAACTTGAGGGCGACGAGACCGAAGGCTATAGGCTCGCGCTCGACCTTGGCGAGGCCGAACTTCTCGGGGATAACGGCCTTCAGCTTCTCCTCAAGCTCGTCGAGGTTGACCTCCGGGTCGGTCGGCATGACCTTTATAACGCCAACAAGGTTGAAGTCAGCCATCTTTTTCACCTCCTAAACTTCACGGTCCCTCCCAGCCGCACTTGGGGCACTTGTAGGGGACTGAGAGGACCCTGCAGCTTTCGCAGCGCCAGATTATCTCCTCGCCACAGTTCGGGCAGACGAAGTGAGTGGCGTGCTCCCTTGGGGTTATCTCCTTTCCGCATGATGTGCATACGGGTATCTCGAACTTGGCTTCCACTGCGAACACCTCCGAGAAAGGTGGTTTTTAATCACTGGTGGGCATTGCGGGGGTTGGCTTATAAACCTTTCTCTGAGGGCTCCCTCGGGGTATGAGGTCCCTATTGATTAATGGCGGGATTACTCAGGACATCACTATAAAATTCAATTGGAACTACAGTGACGAAACCACAATATCCTCAGGAGAACGGGACTCGCAGACTTTTCTTCAGAAAGGGCTGTTGTGGTGGGCCCGCGGGGCTTCGAACCCCGGACCTCCCGCTTATCAGGCGGGCGCTCTGACCAGGCTGAGCCACGGGCCCAAGAGAATTCTGGTGCCCCGGCCGGGATTTGAACCCGGGTCGCGGGATCGAGAGTCCCGCATGATTGACCGGGCTACACCACCGGGGCGCGTCCGAGATTAGGGAGGAAGGAGGGTTTAAAAAGATTTCGGTAAACTGCCAACGTCCCGAGGGGGACAAACGACCACCAGACCCATAAAACCGCCGTGGGAATGTTCCAGCCCAACGGGAAATGCCCAATTTTGTGAAATTATTTCGAAAAGTTGGCATGAAATTTTGCAATAAATAAAAGCAAAGGTTTATATAGTTAAAGCCCCCAATAGTGTTTGAGGGGTGCCGTGCGGAGGAGACTGAAGCGAAAGCTTCACCCCGAAGCAAATCTTACCCGAGTGGTTTCATGGACCATAACGGAACATGAAACTGCAATTAACAGGGAAAGGTTTGCGAGGAGTGGAACTTCACTCCGGCCTCTTTCGTACGGTGCCCCTCACTATTCTCCAGACTGATTAGCCGACAGGAGTTCCCTAACGGTTCTCCTCACAGCCCCATAGCTGTCCAGCCTCGGCTTCCAGCCCGTTTCCTTCGCCCTCTCTATGCTCAGGCGCATGAACTTGACGTCACCCTTCCAGCCGCGGCCGCCGTCGACGCCGCCGGTAAACCTGAAGGCAGGATTCAGCCCCATCTCCTCGCTCACTATCTCCGCTATCTCTTTAACGGTTATCCAGTCCTCGTTGCCGAGGTTGTAGAAGTCAACCGCCTTGTTTTCTCCCTTGAAGTGCTCGAAGATGTGAAGCATACCCTCAACGGTGTCGCTCACGTGGAGGTAGCTCTTCCTCTGGGTTCCGTCGCCTAGTATCTCAAGCTCCTCCGGGTTTCTGCGAAGCTTGTTGATGAAGTCGTAGATAACGCCGTGGTTGGAGCGCTCGCCTATTATGTTGGCCAGCCGGAAGATAAGCGCCTTAAAGTCGAAGGTGTGAGCGTAGCCGCTGATCAGAGCCTCGGCCGCGAGCTTCGCCCCGCCGTAGACACTTATCGGCTCCAGGGGCGCGTAGTCCTCCGGCGTCGGAATGATGTCGGCATCTCCGTAGACCGTTGAGGAGCTCGTGAAGACGAGGTACTCAACGTTCGAGTCCCTAATGGCATTCAGAAGGTTGTAGGTTATGAGGACGTTGGTCTCGTAGAGAAGCTCGGGGCTCTGGGAGCCGATCCTCACTTCGGGGTTGGCGGCAAGGTGAAAGACCGCCTCAACACCTTCAACAGCGTCCTTTACAGTTTCGGCGTCCCTCATATCCCCTTTTATGAACTCAAACCTCTCATGGTTCAACCAGCGTTTGATGTTGTCCAGACTTCCTGCGCTCAGGTCGTCGAGAACCCTGACCTCGCTTCCAGATTCCATCAGGGCATCAACGAGATGGGAGCCTATGAAGCCTGCGCCTCCCGTGACTAGAACTCTCATTTCTACCACCACCGTTGATGAAACGGAATAATTTAAATACATTTGGGGCGTATCATCCTTCAGCTTTAGGGACGATCGCGGTGATGACCATGAAAGTTCTAATCATGGCCGGTGGATATGCCACAAGGTTGTGGCCAATCACGAAAGATAATCCCAAGGCCCTGCTCCCCGTGGGGAACCGTGTGATACTCGACTATATTCTGGAAAAGGTGGGTGAACTGGGACTGGATGCATACATCTCGACGAACCGGTTCTTTGAAGCGCACTTCAGGCATTATGCGGATAAGTACGGGGTGGGGCTGGTAGTCGAGGACACCCTCCACGAGAAGGAGAAGCTCGGAACGATAGGTGCTCTAAAAAACGCGCTGGATGAGCTCGGCCTCGACGACTACCTCGTGATAGCCGGGGACAACCTGTTTTCTTTTTCCCTCCGGGACTTTCTGAACTCCTACGACGGGAGGACGCTCATAGCCGTTTACGACGTCGGCGACCTTGAGCTCGCCAAGCGCTATGGAGTGGTCATGCTTGAGGGGAACAAAGTTGTCTCGTTCCAGGAAAAACCCACCGAGCCCAGGTCAACCCTCGTGAGCACCGGTGTCTACGTCTTCCCCAAGTACGTTATGGAGCGCGTGGACGAGTATCTCGCCAACGGCAACAGGGATTCTCCGGGCTACTTCATCCAGTGGCTCCTTGAGAAGGGTGAGGAGATACGGGCCTACCGTTTCTCGGAGTACTGGTACGACATAGGTTCTGCCGACAGCTACCTTGAGGCGCTGAAGACCCTCCTGAATGAGAGCCACGTGGAGGAGATTCAGATCAGCCCCTACGCGAAGATAATACCGCCTGTTGTCATAAAGCGCGGTGCCAAAATACTCGGGCGGTCGATGATAGGCCCCTACGCTTACATCGGTGAGAACTGCGTGATAGAGAACTCCGACATAAGCGACTCAATAATCTTCCGGGGAACGATAATACGCAACTCCACGATATGGCGCTCGATAATAGACGAGAAGTGCGAGATAAGAAACCTTGAGCTGAGGAAGAGCCTCGTCGGCGGCCACGCGAAGATACAGAGGGGAGAATGAGGGGGTATGTTAATGGATGTTAACGAGATCAAAGGGAGGCTCACCGGGGCGTACAACATAATTTTGACCCCGAAGTATGCCGCCGCCCTCCTCGTAGTTTTGGCCTCTGCCATCAGGCTCCTCCCGATGCGTTTCAGGTACCTCCTCGGCTACGACCCCTACTTCCACCTCGCATACATCAGGTACGCGCTGGAGAAGGGGGAGTGGGTGAACTTCTTCCCCTATGCCACAGGGCCGTGGGGATTCCAGATCCACAACTCTCACCCTCTCGGCCTCTGGATGACTCCGGCTTACGTGTATAGGTTCCTTTCAGTCTTCGGGGTTTCCCTGTACAACGCCTTCAGGATAACGCCCGTTATCTTTGGGGTTTTGACCGTGCTGTTCACGTATCTGGCCGTCTTGAAGCTCTTTGGGAGGAGGGAGGCCTTTCTCTCGGCGTTCTTTCTGGCGGTTCTCTTCGGCCACGTCTTCCGCTCGATGGCCGGCTACTACAGGGGAGACAACTACATGCTCTTCTGGTACAGCGTGGCACTGTTTGGAATCGCACTGGCGCTGACCAAGAACGGTGAAGGGTGGAAGTACAGGCGGCTGGCATTCTACCTGATACCCGCCCTCTCCAGTGGTTTTGCGGCGATATTCTGGCAGGCTTACTACCCCATATTTGGCTTTCTTCTTGGAAGCGCCCTGCTTATGGCCATTGGAGCGTTTCTGCTGGACGAGAAGGGGGTTTTCATCGACGCCTCTGCTTTAGTGGCGGCAACCGCTTTGGGGGCGTTGTTGGCCAACTCGCTGGGTTCTCGGTTTGGGTACGGCATGGCGGCCTCAACGAGGGGGCTTGGGCAGGCCCTTGCCAAAGAGTTTGGGCTTCAGTTCGGGTTTATTAAGGACGCTTTTCTTTTGATGTACCTCAAATACGCGGTGCCCGTTTCCATCGTGGTGATAGCAGTTCTGTTCGTGCTTTCCAGGGTGCTGAGGGAGAGAAAGCAGCGGGCGGTTGTGGTTGGTATCGGGGTCGTACTCGCACTCTGGGTGGGGGTTAGATACTATGGAATACTGAATGAGATACTGCTGAGACTGTTCCCGGCGGCTCCCATCGTGGAGACTCAGAGGTCTTCATTGGGTGATCTCTGGGAGGCCTATGGGCCGGCGATTCTCATCGCACCAGCATTTCTGTTAAGTTTTCGGTCAAACAGGAGCAAAACAGGGGACTTCGTTGTCCTCGGGCTAGTGATAGTGGCTGTTCCAATGATCATCCTCTGGACAAGATTCCTCTTCATAGGCTCTCTCGCGGTTGCCGTGATGGCCGGGGTAGGCACTGTAAGAACGTATGAGGCAGTGTTGCCCGGGGTGAGTGGCCGGAAATTTGGGGCCACGGCACTGGCTTTGATCCTGCTCTCAGTCCCCCTTGCATCGGCGGTTCATGGGGTCTGGACAACAAAGGGAATCGAGCCTATCACCAACGAAGCATGGGATAGAGCCCTTACATACCTCGGAGAGCACCCAAGCATCAACGACGTCGTCCTGACCTGGTGGGATCAGGGCCACTGGGTTACTTACTTTGCGGGCAGGGCACCCGTGGCCCAGGGCGGTCCCAGCAAGTGGGTGGCGCAGTACTACCTCGGGATCAAGGATGAGAAAGCCCTCATGGGAAGGGGCGTCGACTACGTCATCGTCTCCTACGACACCATAATGAAATTCGGGGCAGTTCTTGAGACGGCGAACGCCTCCCCTGCTGAGTACGCAATGATTCCAATGCCACTCGTGTCATCCACCGGCGGAATGCTCCTCTTTTCAGCCGGACCGTATTCCATCATGGCGGTTCTCAAAGGGGATTACTGGAGTGTTCAGGTCAGCACGGGTGGGGCGATACTGGTTCCCCGCGAAGTCTTCGTTGAGAGGGGAAAATCTGTGGAGAGCGTGACCCTCACAGGCAAGCCGAACGCCGATGCCTACGTCTACATAAACCTGAACTACGGGTATGCAGTACTGATGAACGGGAAAGCCTTTGAAACCCCCCTCGCCAGACTGATGTTCACGGATGACCATCCAAACTTCACGGAGGTTTATTCGGACGGTGGGTACATCAAGATATTCCGGTTTGAGCACCCCAACGTGGTCGTCACTGGGGAGAACGGCTCGATTGTCCTTAAGTTTGAGAACGCCACCGGGACGGGGATTGGGATATTCGGCTACCTCGACAACGGGACAAAGGTGTTCAAGAAGTGGTACGGCGTGAAGGGAAAAGACGAGTTCGTCCTGCCCGAGAACCTGAACGGCAGCGTAGTTGTTAGGTACACTTACACCCAGAAGAATATCGTGCTTGACAGGGGGGTCTTCAGAATTTCGGACGTACTATCCGGTACTGGCAACAGGGATTGATGTTCCAGAATTCACCCGTTTTTCGAAATCTTTATATTCTCCGCCCATCGTTTAATTAAATGTAATTAAATATCATTAAGACCGGAGGTGTTTGTGATGGCTGAGGAGAAGAAGTACACGACCGTTTCCATACCGAAGCCGCTCTACGACAAGATTAAGGCCAGGATAGAGGGCACCGGTTTCACCTCGGTTTCCGACTACGTGACCTACGTCCTCCGCGAGGTTCTTACGAGCCTCGAAGAGGAGGAGAAGGAAGAGGTCTTCACCGAGGAGGAGGAAGAGAAGGTCAAGGAGAGGCTTCGCGCCCTTGGCTACCTCGACTGAGGTCTTTCCTTTTTGAGGTGATACCATGGTCTCAAAGCCGCACGGTGGCAGACTCGTCAGGAGGCTCGTTGCCGAGAGGACCCGCGAGAGAATTCTGGGCGAGCAGAAGGAATATCCCCGCGTCCAGATTGAGCATGGTCGCGCTATAGACCTTGAGAACATCGCCCACGGTGTCTACTCACCCCTCAAGGGCTTCCTCACGAGCGACGACTTCGAGAGCGTCCTCGACCACATGCGCCTGAGCGACGACACGCCCTGGACTATCCCGATAGTGCTCGACGTGAGGGAGAGGACCTTCGACGAGGGCGATGCGGTACTGCTGTATTACGACGACCTGCCGATAGCCAGGATGCACGTCGAGGAGATCTACACCTACGATAAGAGGGAGTTCGCGGTCAAGGTCTTCAAGACCGATGACCCCAATCACCCGGGCGTGGCTCGCGTTATGGATATGGGGAACTACCTCGTCGGCGGTGAGATAGAGCTCCTCAACGAGCTCCCGAACCCCTTCGCCAAGTACACCCTAAGGCCGGTCGAGACGCGGGTTCTCTTCAAGGAGCGCGGCTGGAAGACGGTGGTCGCCTTCCAGACCAGGAACGTGCCCCACCTCGGTCACGAGTACGTCCAGAAGGCTGCCCTCACCTTCGTGGACGGCCTCTTCATCAACCCAGTCCTTGGGAGGAAGAAGAGGGGCGACTACAGGGACGAGGTCATAATAAGGGCCTACGAGGCGCTCTTCGAGCATTACTACCCCAAAGACGCTGCAACCCTCGCCACGGTCCGCTACGAGATGCGTTATGCCGGGCCGAGGGAGGCCATCCACCACGCTATAATGAGGAAGAACTTCGGTGCAACGCACTTCATCGTCGGAAGGGACCACGCCGGAGTCGGAGACTACTACGGCCCCTACGAGGCCTGGGATCTCTTTGGAGAGTTCCCCGACCTCGGGATAACCCCCATGTTCATCCGTGAGTCCTTCTACTGCAGGAAGTGCGGGGGCATGGTCAACGCGAAGATCTGCCCCCATTCCAAGGAGTTCCACGTCCACATAAGCGGCACCAAGCTCAGGAAGATGATAATGACCGGAGAACAGCCGCCGGAGTACATGATGCGCCCGGAGGTCTTTGAAGTCGTGAGGAGCTTTGAGAACCCCTTCGTCGGGTGATTTTCCCCTTCAACTTTTATCCGCCGGAGGAATGAGTATGCACCTAATCGTCCACCACTGGGACACCGATGGGGTAACATCGGCGGCGCTTCTCGTGAGGGCCCTTAAGCTGGAGGAGTTCACCAACATGACGGCGCCGATAGGCGAGTTCAGGTTTGACGAAAGGATATGGAATGCCGTCGAAAAGGCAGAAAAACTCTACGTCCTTGACTTCAATGTCCCGGGTGAGGTCGAGAGGGTAAGAATCCCGACCCTCTTCATGGACCACCACACACAGCCGAAAATCAAAAATCCCCTCGTGGAGCAGGTTAATCCGTCGCTGGACGGTGACTACTACCCCTCCTGCTCACTCGTCGTCTCGGAGCACTTCGGCCTCTTCAACGCCTGGAGTGCCCTCGGCGTCGTTGGCGATATCGGGAAAAAGGCCTTCGAGCTGGAGACCGTTAACGAGCTCCTCCGGAAAGCGAACCTATCACGGACGGAAGCCTTAAGGCTGATTGAACTGATTGACTCCAGCTACATCGCCATGGAGAGGGAAGCCGTCGAGGGAGCCGTAGGGATTCTCCTCGAAAACGACGTCAGAGACCTACTCGAATACGAACCCTGGGTCAGGAAGGCTGAGGCCATCAGGGATGCCATCGAGGAGGCAGTTTCGGGGGCTGAAGAGCGGAACGGCTTCGCCTTCGTGGAGTTCGAGAGCCCCTTCAACATAATCTCCAAGGTCGCGAGGAAGCTCGTCTGGGAGATGAACTACAGGGGTGCGGTCGTGGTCAACGGGAACTTCCACGGGAAGGCCCAGGTCTACTTCCGAATCTCTCCGGAGGAAGCCCAAAGGATAGACATGGCCGAAGTCATCGCCAGGGTTAAATCCCTCGGCACCAACGCCGGCGGCAAGAGGGAAGTGCTGGGTTGCGTCTGTGAGAGGGATAAAATCGAGGACGTCCTCAAAATCATCGAGGAGTACACGAGGTGAGGAATATGGAGTTTGAGAGGAAGGTTAAGGAAGGGATGGAGAGGACAAAGAAGGTGCTCGTCATAGGCCTCGACTCCGCCCCGCCGGAGCTCCTCTTCAACCGCTTCATTGACGACATGCCCAACGTGAAAAAGCTCCTGGAGAAGTCCGTCTATGGCCCGATGCAGACCGGAATCCCCGCCATAACCATCCCGATGTGGATGGTGATGGTCACGGGGAAGACACCGGGAGAGCTCGGGCTCTACGGCTTCAGGCACAGGACTGGCTATTCCTACACGGACTACTGGATAGCCCACAGCAGGAAGGTGAAAGAAAAGACCCTCTGGGACTACCTCGGCGAGCGCGGGAAGGAGTCGATAATCGTCGGCGTCCCTCCGACCTACCCGCCGAAGCCGATGAGGGGACACCTCGTGAGCTGCTTCATAACCCCCGATGCGAGCGTCGACTACACCTACCCGAAGGATCTGAAGGGCGAGATCGAGCGCTTGGTTGGGGAGTACATCTTCGACGTCCCCTTCAGGAAGGAGGCGAAAGACGAGGTGAAAGAGGGCATATGGGAGATGACGGAAAAGCGGTTCGAGGTGATAAGGTACCTCATCCAGGAGAAGGAGTGGGACTACTTCCACTTCGTCGAGATCGGCCTGGACAGGCTCCACCACGCCTTCTGGCGCTACTTTGACCCGAACCACCACCTCTACCCCGGCAAGGGCAACAAATACGAGAACGTCATCCCTGACTACTACAGGCTCCTGGACAGGGAGATAGGGAAAACGCTTGAGCTCATAGACCTCGACGAGACGGCGGTCTTCATCGTCTCCGACCACGGGATAAAGGCCATGCACGGGAACTTCGCCGTGAACCAGTGGCTGGCCGAGGAGGGCCTGCTGAAGGTGAAGAACCCCGAGGTCCTCCACGACGGGAAGGTCAAGCGCTTCGAGAGCCTTGAGGTCGACTGGAAATCAACAACTGCCTGGGGCTGGGGCGGCTACTATTCCAGGGTTTTCCTCAACGTCCTCGGAAGGGAGAAGGAAGGAAAGATACCGCTCTCTAGGTTCGAGAAGGTAAGGGACGAGGTTGCCGAGCAGATAAAGGCCATACGCGGCCCGAACGGTGAGAAGTGGGACACTCGCGTTTACTACCCCGAGGACATCTACCCGGTGGCGAAGGGAAGCAAGCCCGACATAATGGTCTACTTCGACAACCTCAACTGGCGCGCCGCTGGCACAGTCGGCCACCCGAGCAACTACCTACCTGAGAACGACACAGGCCCGGATGACGCCAACCACTCCGAGTTCGGAGTGTTCTCGATGTACCTGCCGGGCTTCGACGAGAGCAAAGCAACGCAGCTGACAATCTACGACTTCGCGCCGACGGTACTCAGGCTCTTCGGCATGGAGGAGCCTCTCGCGGGAATGCACGGGAGGAGCATCCTCTGACCTCCAACCTTTCGCCCTCCAATCAACCGCTGAAACGAGGTGGTAGAATGAACGGGCTGAAGAACCTTGAGAAGGGATTCACGATCTGGCTCACGGGGCCGAGCGGTGTCGGGAAGACGACTCTGGCCGTTAAGCTTGCCAGGAAGCTCAGGGAGCTCGGCTACCGCGTCGAGATACTTGACGGGGACACGATAAGGAAGACGCTCTACCCGGAGCTGGGGTTCAGCAAGGAAGCGCGGGAGATGCACAACAGGGTTGTAATCCACATGGCCAAGCTCCTCAGCAGGAACGGGGTCATAGCTATAGTCTCGCTGATATCGCCCTACAGGGCCGTCAGGGAGTACGCTAGGAAGGAGATAGGTGACTTCATCGAGGTCTACGTCTATGCTCCGCTTGAGGTGAGAATCCAGCGCGACCCCAAGGGCCTCTATGCCAAGGCATTGCGGGGCGAGATAAAGGGCCTCACCGGCTACGACGGGGTCTACGAGGAGCCGGAGAACCCCGAGGTCAGGGTGGACAGCTCGAAGATGACGCCGGAGGAGGAAGTCGAGGCAGTCATAGCGAAGGCCCGCGAGATGGGCTACCTGCCTTGAGCCGGAGGGTGAGGCATTGAACCCGCTGACCTTCGCCGGACTGGGCTTTCTCGTCGGTGTTCTCGTCGGCCTCACAGGGATTGGCGGCGGGGCTTTGATGACCCCTTCCCTCATCTTTCTCGGAGTCGAGCCTCTAACCGCCGTGGGGACCGACCTGCTCTACGCCACCATCACGAGGGTCTTTGGAGTGTTCTTCCACGGGAAAAAGAGCAGGATAAGATACGACATAGCGCTGAGGCTCTTCGCAGGAAGCGTTCCCGCGGTGGTGCTCGGCGGGATACTCCTCAGGTGGATAGACAGGAACGTCCTCAACGACTACCTTACCGCACTCCTCGGGGCAATACTCGTCGTCAGCGCGGTTCTGAGCCTCCTCAGGGGTGAGCTCAACCTTCCCGTTAGGCCGCGATGGGCATACGTTTACCTCCTCGGCTTCATAGTTGGCCTGACCGTCCAGTTCACCTCTGTCGGGGCCGGGGTCATAGTGGGCTTTGCCCTGATGAACGTGGCCAAACTCGACCCGAGGGACGTCGTTGGTGTGACTATAGTCTACGGACTGGCGCTCTCCGGGTTCAGCTTCCTGAACTATGCTGGCATCGGTGGGGTTGATTACGGCCTCGCGGGAACGCTGATCCTCGGGACTGTCCCCGGGGTTTACCTCGGCACCCACCTGAACCGAATCGCCGATAGGGAGAAGCTTAAAATGGTCATAAACGTGATAATACTGCTGATTGGACTGTTCACTTTGCTGAGCGGGTGAATCCCATGGGCGAAGCGAGTCAGGCACTGCAGAAGATCGCGAGGGGGACGGGGGTTGTTTTTGCTGGGAATAGCAATTTCAATGTTTTCTGGTTCCGAGCAAAGCCATCGAAGCGCTTATTGACAAATCCCCGAACCGGTTCGGGGGTACCCATGTGGTTCAAGTCATATGTTCTTTATCATCAATATCAACAAAAGACTTTTAAATATTTGTTGATATTATGGATTTGGTGGAGAGGGTGAAACCCCCAACTTCGAGGGAGAAGGTTTACAGCCTGCTTTTTGATCATGCCCCAATTTCAGTCCCTGAAATCTCAAGAATCACCGGGATGAACTACAAGTACGTCTTTCAGGTTGTCAGGACTCTAAGAAAGGAAAATTATCTGACGGTGGTGCCGGGCGGAAAGCTGATGATCCTTGACAGGAAGGGGCTGATATTCAGGTGGGCGAAGGATAAGAAGATAATACTGAACTCTCTGAGCCCGGTAACCATGAAGCTTATCCCGGATTACGACCTGAGGGATCTGGTTCTCTTCTCCGGAAACTCAGCCCTCTGGCTGCTCGGCAGGATAATCAGCCCCGCGGGTGGGATCATCTATGCAAGTGAAAGAACATTCAAAGAGCTCATGAAGTTCAGGGATCCTGACGGCTACCCCTTCAAGGTTTACATCTACGATGACTTCTACTTCAAAATCCGGAAGGAGCTCAACGGTTATTACATCCCAGGCTGGGGAATGATTCTCGCTGATATGCTTGTCCAGGGAACGTACACAAGGCTCTTTGACGATGTCTTTGAAACCGTTGTTTCCACAATCGAAGGTGAGAAGAATGAAGGAGGTTAAACTTTCCGACGATATAGCCCTTGAGGTTTATGATCTGAGGAGCTACAACAACAATGTTATCAGGGAATCAATAAACGCAATGTTCAATATTGCCGAGGAGTTAAAAGGGAAGGTTCTTCTTGTTGGCGGCTGGAGCGTGTATTACTGGGTGGACAATGTTTTGGGCTACAACGGTGTCCCCTCAATTGACATTGACTTTCTTGCAAAGGCTGAAAGCTTTGAGGAAATAAACGAAGTCATGAAAAACCTTGGCTTTCAGAGCGCGGGCTTCAGATTTGCAAAGCCCATCAAAACCTTAATCGTCAGGGAAGAAGTGAAGGTTGATTTTCTATTTGACCGAAAGCCTTCTCAGCTCAGCTTTGACACTCCGTTCGCTTCGTCAATTTTCAGAAACGGGTATTATTCGAGGGTTCACTTTGAAGTTCGTGACTTCGGCAGGAATATAATCGATGAAGGGGATGTTGACGTGGCTTTTCCTGAGGCGGTCTTGGCTTTAAAGTTCGACATCTACACCAATGCGGGAGATTATCCGGACGACAAGAGGGACAAGCACTGGAAGGACGTGATTGATGTTTACTCCCTTGTAATGGGGTTCTACAAGAGAAGAGATGCATGGCGTGAGAAGGACTTTTATCTCAGGAGAGATGTTCTAAGAGAACTTTACAGGGTCAAAAGCTACAAGCCAGCTTCAATTTATGGAGTTTTAACAGGAAGCCAGTACAGGGAAGATATCAGGGTAATGCTGGCGGATTACGTTGGTTTCAGGGTCTTCGAAGAGAAGCTCTTTGAGAGAAGACTTAGGGAGCTTGAGAATATCATCACGGATCAAAATCCAACCGGGTGAACCCCATGAGCGAGGCGAGCCAGGCTTTGCAGAAGATTGCCAGGGGGACGGGAATCGTCTTTGCCGGGACGGTAATCTCTATGCTCCTTGGCTTCCTGAGCAGGGCGGTGATAGCGAGGGAATTTTCAAGGGAGGAATACGGAGTTTTTAACCTGGCCCTAACCGTCCTCAGCATCGCCCTCGTCCTTGCCACACTCGGCTTCCAGAACGCTCTGCCAAGGGAGATTGCCTTCTACAAGGAGAGGAAGCCCTCAAAACTCACTGCACTGATTTCAACCGCCATAACGATCTCAATATTGACAGGACTGGTAGTGGCTGTCCTGATATTCGTATCCGCCGATAGGGTCGCCCTGATCCTTCAGGACGAGCGCCTCTCCCATGCCATCAGAACGGGCGTACTTGCCCTACCATTCTGGAGCTTGACCGCTGTGATGATATCCGTATCGAGGGGCTTTGGGAGGGTCAGGGAGCAGGTGTACTTCCAGAACGTTATTTATCCCGCGGCCTTCCTCGTCCTCATAAGCGGAGTCGTGGTGTCAGGTAGGGACTTCCAGGCGGTGTTCATTGCATACGTGCTCTCGTGGATGGCAACCTTTGCCCTGCTGCTGGCGGACATCAGGAGGACCGGCCTCATCGAATTTAGGCCCGGGATCGACCCCAGAATCGGGAGGGAGATCATAATATTCTCCCTGCCCCTTCTCTTCTCGGGCATACTGGCATTCATCATGAACTGGACGGACACCCTGATGCTGGGGTACTACCTGGGATCAGACACCGTGGGGCTTTACAACGCCGCCTCCCCCCTGGCGAGGCTCATTCCCATCTTCCTGAACTCCGCGGGTTTCCTCTATGCCCCCCTCGTGGCGGGGTTCTGGGCCCTTGGAAAGCTGACCGAGATGAAGAGGGTTTACCAGATACTGACCAAATGGATATTCCTGCTCACGCTCCCCATATTTTCGCTCCTGTTTCTCTTCCCCGGGCCGGCGATAGCGTTCTTCTTCGGCCAGAAGTACGTGCAGGCGGCGCTGGCCCTCCAGATACTCTCCCTGGGCTTCATGTTCCACACCTTCCTCGGCCTGAACGGCATGAGCCTGGTGGTCATCGGTGAGCCCAACCTCAACATGGTGGGGAATGTATTTGCAGCCGGCTTTAACGTCCTCCTGAACGCCCTCCTGATACCCGTCTACGGCATAGAGGGGGCGGCCCTTGCCACGGCCGTTTCATATCTAGTCGCCAACGCATTCAGGTCTTACTGGCTCTACAGGAAAACCGGGATACACCCGTTCTCCCGGAGCTACCTCAAGCCCCTTGGCATCAGTCTCATCCTGCTCGGCACGCTGAGGGCCATGCCCCTGAAGGTGACGAGCATATGGTACGCGGTTCCCATACTGGCGGTCTTTCTGACGGTTTATTTCCTCCTCGTCCTCCTCAGCGGGAGCGTGGAGAAGGAGGACGTCGAGCTGTTCCTGGCGATAGAAAAGAAGCTGGGGGTTGACCTGAAGTGGGTGAAGAAGGTGTTGGGAAGGTTTGCCTCCTAACACCCTGTACGGCCCATCTGCACCCATATATACATTTCATAGGGTGCATAAATGTTTTTATTACCCAAACAGGGTATTAATCTTTGGTGAAGAATCGTGAAAGCATTGATACTCTCTGGAGGTCATGGTACCAGACTACGGCCGCTGACGTACTCCCAGCAGAAGCAGCTGATTCCGGTCGCGAACAAGCCGGTACTGTTCTACGCCATCGAGGACGTCATCGAGGCCGGCATTCACGATATCGGGATTATCGTAGGGCCGAACAAGGAGCAGGTGATGGAGACCGTTAAACGCGTCAATTGGGATGCGGACATAGAGTTCATATACCAGGGCGAGCCGAAAGGTTTGGCACACGCGATAAAGGTCGCGAGGGATTATCTCGGTGATGATGATTTCGTCATGTACCTCGGCGACAACATCCTCAGGGAGGGCATAGTGGAGCACCTGAAGCACTTCAAGGAGGGAAACTTCGACGCCAGCATACTCCTCCAGGAGGTTCCAAATCCGCACCAGTTCGGCGTTGCCGAGCTGAGTGAAGACGGAAAGACCATAAGAAGGCTCGTCGAGAAGCCTAAGGTACCGCCGAGCAATCTGGCCCTCGTCGGCATATACTTCTTCAAGCCGGTGATCCACGAGGCGGTCGACAACATAAAACCCTCCTGGAGGAACGAGTTAGAGATTACCGACGCGATCCAGTGGCTCATCGACCACGGCTACCGTGTGGGGTGGACGAAGGTCACCGGATGGTGGAAGGACACGGGGAAGCCGGAGGACATACTCGACGCCAACAGGCTCATCCTTGACGATATCAAGACCGACGTCCGGATACACACCAACGCCCGCATCCACGGCAGGGTCGTCATCGGAGAGGGCACCGTAATAGACGAGAACACGGTGATAAAGGGCCCGGTGGTAATCGGGAAGAACGTCAGGATAATGAACTCCTACATCGGACCCTACACGAGCATCGGCGACAACGTCGTCATTGAAAACACCGAGATCGAGGACTCGATAATCCTTGAGGGGAGCGAGATACGGAACGCCGGCAGGATTGTGGAGAGCCTCATCGGAAGAGGGGTGAAGATAATAAACGGCACCTCCCATCCGTTTGGCAGAAAGCTGGTCATCGGCGACAACTCAAGGCTTATACTGTGAGGTGGAATGATGAGGCTGCTGGTAACCGGTGGAATGGGCTTCATAGGGAGCAACTTCATCCGCTACATCCTGGAAAAGCACCCCGATTGGGAAGTGATAAACCTCGACAAACTCGGCTACGGCTCGAACCCGGCGAACCTGAAGGATGTGGAGAACGACCCGCGCTACACCTTTGTTAAAGGAGACATAGCGGACTTTGAGTTGATGAGGGAACTCGTGAAGAAGGTTGATGCAATTATGAACTTCGCCGCCGAGAGTCACGTGGACAGGAGCATCTCCAGCCCGGAGCACTTCCTAAAGAGTAACGTCATCGGCACTTACACGATTCTCGAAGCGATACGGAAGGAGAACCCCGAAGTCAGGTTTGTCCACATAAGCACGGACGAGGTCTACGGGGACATCCTGGAAGGCTCTTTCACCGAGAAAGACGCGCTGATGCCGTCCTCACCGTACTCTGCCACCAAGGCGGCGAGCGATGTTCTCGTCCTCGGCTGGACGAGAACCTACAACCTGAACGCCTCCATAACAAGGTGCACCAACAACTACGGCCCCTACCAGTTCCCGGAAAAGCTCATCCCAAAGACGATAATAAGGGCGAGCATGGGGCTGAAGATACCAATCTACGGCACCGGCCAGAACGTGAGGGACTGGCTCTACGTCGAAGACCACGTGAGGGCAATTGAGGCCGTTCTGCTCAAAGGGGAGCCGAGGGAAATCTACAACATATCCACCGGCGAGGAGAGGACCAACATCGAGGTCGTCAGGACTATTCTGCGGATAATGGGCGGGGACGATGATATGATTGAGTTCGTTGAGGACAGGCCCGGCCACGATCTGAGGTATTCGCTCGACTCATGGAAGATAACGAGAGATTTGAAGTGGAGGCCACGGTACAGCTTCGAGGAGGGCATGGAGAAAACGGTCAAATGGTACCTCGAAAACGAGGACTGGTGGAGGCCGCTGGTGAACGAAAGGGTTCTCCATCCGACGCCCTGGAAACTGGGGTGGTGAGAATGCCCTTCGAGTTCAAGCGCCTTAAAATCCCAGACGTTATCCTGATCAAGCCTCTCGTTTTTGAGGACGAGAGGGGCTTCTTCATGGAGACCTACAAGAAGTCTGACTTTGAAAAGGCAGGAATTAAAGGGGAGTTCGTCCAGGACAACCACTCAAAGTCCAGGTATGGAGTGCTCCGCGGCCTGCACTTCCAGCGCGAGCCCTACGCCCAGGCCAAGATTGTTCGGGTTATCCGGGGAGTCATCTACGACGTCGCAGTTGATCTGAGAAAGGATTCGCCCACATTCGGGGAGTGGGTCGGCGTCATCCTCTCGGAGCACAACAGATACCAGCTCTACATCCCGAGGGGCTTTGCCCACGGGTTCGTCGTGCTGAGCGACGTTGCCGAGGTCGTCTATAAGGTAGACAACGTCTACGCCCCAGACTATGAGGGCGGAATAATCTGGAACGACCCCGAGATAGGCATAGACTGGCCGGTTGATGACCCCACAGTTTCTGAGAAGGACAGGAAATGGCCGACGCTGAGGGAAGCGGTTGAGAGGGGATGGACATTTTGAGGTGGTTGAATGAGGGTTGCAATAATAGGCGCCAATGGTCAGCTCGGGACAGACTTGGTAGAGGTCTTTGGGGAAGACCCGTCTTTTGAGGTCGTACCCCTGACCCACAGAGACCTGGACGTCACCGTTCATAAAACTCTGAAAATCTTGAAGGAAATCAAACCGGACGTCATTATCAACACCGCTGCCTACGTCAGGGTTGATGACGCCGAGCTCTACCCGGAGAAGGCCTTTGCCGTCAACGCCATCGGTGCGCTGAACGTTGCGAGGATTGCCGGTGAGATTGACGCCATCAACGTCTACGTCAGCACGGACTACGTCTTTGACGGAGAGAAGGGAGAGCCCTACACTGAGGAAGACGTCCCAAATCCGATAAACGTCTACGGGGCGAGCAAGTACGCCGGTGAGGTTTTCACGAGGAATTATTCGACAAAGTACTACATCATCAGGGTTGCAAGCCTTTATGGGAAGGCAGGGGCGAGCGGAAAGGGCGGCAACTTTATAGAGTGGGTCATTGAGAAGGCTAAGCGCAGGGAAGAGCTGAGGATAGTGGACGACCAGTTCATGAGTCCGACATACACGATGCACGTTGCGAGGACTCTGAGGGAGTTCCTGAAAATCCGGCCCGAGTTCGGGGTTTATCACATGGTGAACGAGGGCTACTGCTCGTGGTACGAGTTCACCAGAGCGATATTTGAAATCCTTGGCTGGGATGTTAAGGTAAAGCCCATAAAGTCGGGCGAGCTCAACAGGCTGGCGAGGAGGCCGGGGTTCTCGGCGCTGGAAAACGCGAGGCTTCATGGACTTGGCCTGAGGATGCCGGGCTGGAGAGAAGGACTGAAGGAGTATCTGGGAGAGAAGAGGTATCTCTAAACGTCTCTGAAAAAAGGGGCTCCGCCCTTTGAATCCCGTTTTTATTTCGTTATCTCATCGCTTACGGACCGAATTATTATACGGTGCAAAAATGAAGCAGAAATGATGCAAAAAGGTGAACCCCATGGGCGAGGCGAGCCAGGCACTGCAGAAGATCGCGAGGGGGACGGGGGTTGTTTTTGCCGGGACGGTTATCTCAATGTTCTTCGGGTTTCTGAGCAGGGCGGTGATAGCGAGGTACTTTTCCACCGGGGAGTATGGTGTGTTTAATTTAGCACTGACGGTACTGAGTATCGCCCTTGTCCTTGCCACGCTTGGCTTTCAGAATGCTCTGCCAAGGGAAGTTGCATTTTATAGGGAGAGGGAGCCGTTGAGGGTAGGGGATCTGGTTTTGACGGCACTCCTGATAACGGCCCTGAACGGTATTCTTTGGGCGGCGGTCTTAATCCTTGGGGCAGATAAAATCGCCGGGCTTTTCAACGAGGCGAGGCTGATATATGCGCTCAGGATAGTGGCGTTTGCGATACCGTTTTCAGCTTTGACTAGAGTTACAATCTCCATCTCAAGGGGTTTTGGAAGGGTCAGGGAGCAGGTGTATTTTCAGAATATTGTCTACCCCACAGCCTTCCTCCTGCTCGTCGCGCTGGGGATTCTCTTAAAACTGCCGTTTGACTTTATCTTTGGTGCCTACGTTGCCGCCTGGGTTCTCACACTCACGGCACTCACTTTTGATGTGTGGAAACGGAGGGTTTTTAGATTTGGGATTTCATTAAATTTAAAGCTCGGAAAAGAGCTGGTTAGATTTTCAATTCCCCTGATGATGACGGGCATTGCGGGTTTTGTAATGACGTGGACGGACACGCTGATGCTGGGCTACTACCTCGGTTCTGAGGTTGTGGGACTGTACAACGGCGCCGCCCCAATAGCGAGGCTCCTCCCCCTGTTTCTGAACTCAGCCGGGCTGATATTTCCTCCCCTGGCGACTGTCCTTTACGCCCATGGAAAGATTGAAGAGCTCGGCAGGGTGTATCAGGTTCTGACGAAGTGGATATTCCTCGCCACATTTCCCCTCTTTACTCTGATGTTCCTGTTTCCTGAAGCCACGATAGGCTTCTTCTTTGGAAGTAAGTATCTCCCCGCGGCCCCGGCACTCAGGATTCTTGCGGTGGGATTCATGTTCCACACACTTTTGGGACTGAACGGGATGAGTTTGATCGTTATTCGGGAAAGCAGCTTTATAATGTACTCGACGCTGGTTTCAGCCGGGATAAACGTGGTTCTGAACGCCGTTCTGATCCCGGTTTATGGCATTGAGGGTGCCGCCGCTGCCACGGCAGTGTCGTATTTCGTGACGAACGCTTTGAATTCCCTCAGGCTTTATCAGAAGGTCGAAATCCACCCGTTTGGAAGGAGCTACGTTAAAACTCTTGTTGTGGGGATTTCACTGCTGGTTCTGGTACTGGTTGAAGGTATAAAGACCCCCAGCATAGTGTACGCGTTCGTGGCGCTGGTCATAATTACAGGAGTGTTCTTTGTTTTGGTGCTCCTCAGCAGGAGCATTGACAGAGAGGATGTTGAGCTGTTGCTGGCGGTTGAGAAGAAGATGGGAATAAATTTGGGATTGATAAAGAAAGTGTTGGGATGCTCATCTAGATTTTGCCTTTGAGGTTTAGGTTCTTGATTGCGTTTTTGAGTTTCTCGTCTTCCGGTTTCTTCCCATAGTAGATTGGGTCAACATATTTTGGCTGTCTTCTGGCAAATTTGGAATCTTCCTCAAAAATTTCCATTAAAATTCTACCATCTATATCATTTGGAATCGGCAGGTCAAATATATGGAGAATCGTAGGAGCGACGTCATAGATTTTGGCATTAAATCTTTTGCCTTTTTTAATCCCTGGACCATAAGCGAGGAAGATACCATTTAATCTATGAGAGCCAGTGTGTCTTGTTGAAAACGGTTTCTCCTCGAATAGGGGCCTATCAAAGTTGTCCTCAATTATAACACATCTCCAGTTGTTAATCGTAAATATTATGTCCGGCAGAAGCTTAGATTTTTCTCCAGAATAGAGTTTTTTAGGTTCGTATATTTGAACGTCAACTTGCCTTCCAATGTCCTTGCGTATATTTTTCAAGTCGGTTACTAGTTGGGTTTTAATTTTGTTCTTCTCTTGTTCATTGCTTTCATTTATATAGATGGCTCCAAATGGAATTGTATGTCCCAAACAGTAAGCTTTGCTTTTTTTAAAGTCAATTTCATCTGCAATGCTAGTTCTTAATGCATTCCCCACACTTTTTCTGGTGTTAGTGGGGAATAATTTCCTTATTGGTGTTTTTGCCATGACTGTGGCAACTTTATATGCATATTTTTTGATAAGCTTCTGGATGTTCCTTTTTCTGCGCATATACCCCTTCATAATGAGCCATTTCGCTAGGTTGAACGTTTGATCATTGGGACCGAATCCATGATCCGAGACAAGGAAGACTATAGTATCTTTTGGAATCATGTTTATGATATTTCCAAGAATCTTATCTATTCTCTGCCAGAATTTGATGAACTCTTGTTTGTATATTGGAGATACCATGGGATCGTACATTGGATGCGTTTCATCTATGTGCCTCCATATTATATGTTGCAACCAGTCTGTGACAGAGAATACCAAAAAGAGAAGATCCCATTCCTTATTGTTAACCAAATAATAGACCCACCTCTCAAATTTATCTAAGAACTTGTTTAGGTCATGTATAAACAAATCCAAATTTTCGTATTTTTTGTTGTGATAATCAACGTAGATTTCATATGGACTTTCAACATTTTCAAGTTCTTTTTTCAAGGAGAGGGGAAACGCTATTTCACCGTCTGGAGAAGAGCCTAAGCCTGAAACCATAAAACCATTCACTCTATACGGGGGAAATAGCATTGGATAATTGAAAATGCCAACTTTTTTGTTTGCTTTGTTTAGATAATCCCAAAAAGAGTGGCCTTTAAAGTCAGAAGAATTTGTTAGGTACAATTTATGCGATAATTTTTTTCTATTTAGAAAATCTATTATTCCCGTTTTCCCCGGATTTTTCCCGGTAGCTAAAGAGAGCCAAGCCCCACCCGTAACGGGCGGGATGGTTGATTCTAAAACCCCATAACTCCCGTTTTTGACTAATTTCTCCAATGTTGGAAGCTTTTTCTTCTCTATCAAAGGCATTAGAATGTCCCAAGTTGCCCCATCGAGACCAAAGATTAGTAGCTTTTGGCAGTTACTCATACACTCAGCCTCCAAGAGGTAAAATCAAGAATAAAACTTTTAAGTTTTTAGCTCTTTGGTATTTTTGGGTGTAATTTGGTGTCTCCCCATGTTTCTATAATCATCGTCAACTGGAACGGCTGGAAAGATACGATAGAATGTTTAGAATCACTATATAGGATAACCTACCCCAACTATGATGTTATTGTTGTGGATAATGGCTCCAGGGATGACTCTGTTCAAAAGATAAAGGAGTACGCAGAAGGAAGGCTTGAAGTCAATTCAAAGTTTTTTGAATACAATCCATACAACAAACCAATTAAAGTTTTTGAGATAACTGAAGACGAGGCAAAGCAGGGAGAGTTTAATAGA
This sequence comes from Thermococcus sp., assembly GCF_015521605.1. Classification (NCBI taxonomy): domain Archaea; kingdom Methanobacteriati; phylum Methanobacteriota; class Thermococci; order Thermococcales; family Thermococcaceae; genus Thermococcus; species Thermococcus sp. Next base: position 70,475 of record NZ_WANV01000033.1, on the reverse strand, counting down.
CCGGCCTACAAGAAATTTGATCCTAATAGACGGATAATTTTGATTAAGAACAAAGATAATTATGGCTTTGCTGGTGGGAACAACGTTGGGATTAAATTTGCATTGAGTGTTTTAAATCCTGATTATATTTTATTACTAAATAATGATACTGTTGTTGATCCAAACTTTTTGAGAGAGCTCGTTAAAGTCGCCGAAGGCGACAAAAAGATCGGCGTTGTAGGACCAGGGATTTACTGTTATACTAACCATTTTAGGCTATGGAGCCCATATGGCCTAAAAGAAGGAGAAAACAAAATTACATATAAACATTTATTTGGAGCTGCACTGTTAATAAATGTAATTCCATTAGGATACACCGGACTATTTGATGAAAATTATTTTCTGTATCAAGAAGAAGTTGATTTGCTCTATCGTATCGCAACTACTGGATTTAGCTTAGAGTATTCTCAAAATGCGAAAGTTTTTCACAAAGAAACTATATCAAAAGAAAGAGCTTATGCTCTCTATTATAAAATAAGAAATGAATATTACTTTTTAACAAAAAACAATTTAGGGTACTTAAAGCTAACAAAATTTTTGGGAAATCTCCTACTAATTATTGCAAAATTTAGCCTAAAAGGCAAAATCAAGCACGCATCTATGGCAGTTAAAGGATTACTCGATGGTATAAATTGTAAAATGAGATATGTTATCTCTCCCCCCATACCTCAACAAGTCCAGTGATAGTCCCATATAACAATGCAATACCCCAGACCAAATAATAAGGAATACACTTTATACATTTTCTACATCTGAGTGCCTGAAAAATTCCATAAGCCATTATCCCCAAAGGAACAAACAACAATTTCCAGGCGTTATGTTTAGCTATGGCTCTTGCATTTCCTTTTCCATACCAAATTCTTTGCTTTACAAAGTCATTAAATGATGCTCGATGATAATGAAAAGCAACATGCCTTGAAATGCCAAATTTATGTTCCTGTCCAACTCTACTCCAAAATTCTGTATCTTCAGCTGCATATTTCATAAATGGATCAAAATGGTACTTTAAAACAATATCCCTTTTTACAATACACACAATAGTTCCAATATACTTCCTCTCGCCAGGTTTATTAAATCTAGTTTCTAAGTGCATATCCTCACAGTATTCCCATAGTGTTTTGTTTTTTCTTGGATTTACCAACTGAGCATGTATAGCAACCCAACCATGTTTTTCCATTTCTTCAATCATTCTGATTAGTAAGTCGTCCTTTGGAAGTTCTGTATCCGAGTCTATATACGCTATATACTCTCCCCTAGCTTTTTCAGCTCCAAGCTGTCTTGCAAATGCTAATCCTTTTCCTTTGTCTGAATATATCTTATCTGCATATCTCCTTGCTATTTCAATTGTTCTATCTGTAGAATTCCCATCAACAATTATTATCTCTAATACTCCTTTTTGCTTTTTTACTGACTTTAGAGCTCTCTCTATTTCATTTTCTCTGTTTTTTACACACATGACAACAGAAATTTGTTTTTTTCCAAAGTTCATTACAATCACTCCTACTTTGTTTTATTATTTAATTTTTTTATTGCTTGCTTTATCTTCAACTTTTCAGGTTTCTTTAGTATCTTGTCTTTTTCATCAACTACAAGCCAAGGAACCTTTATTAGAGGTTCTATCCTAACTCCATTGTAATGACCATAAACCCTGATAGGAATTAATGGATGTAACTTTTCCCCGAACGCTTCTCCATGGTCAGCAGTAATTACTGTCGTCCCCGGAAGTATATCCACAAGTTTTTCTACATAATCTAAAGCTAAACTTAAGTTTTCTTTGTAACCTTTTATCACATCTTCAAAAGACACAATCCCCGCTTTCATCAGTCCCCAAATTGTAATATCTTGCCATACAGTTTCCCCTGCTAAAGTCGCTTCTCTCTGGTGTTTTATCCCAGTATCTCCCTCAACTTTTAAGGATATGAATGGATAATGTGGTTGCATAAAGTGTATTATAAATCTTTTATCAGGATATTTAACTAAAGCGTCCAATGTGTACTCATACATAGTTGAGGGTAAGACTGTATTATACTCCTCACTCCATCCATCCTTCCAGACTGAAATTATCTTATAAAACCGTCCTTGCAATAGAAGATCAACATAGGGGTTAGCAGTGATATAAATTATATCATCAAATTTTCTATTTCCAAAATTTTCAACAAGAAATTCGGGTGTTCCCGAACCTCTGGATATCTTGTATGTTAATTTGCCCTTCATATTTCTTTTTTCAAATTCTTCTTTGAAACTATCATATCTGCATGCGTCTAAGATAATTAGGTTGTCCCATTCTTCTTCAATTATAAACACCCCTTTATTTTGTGGATAAATAATTTTTGACAAATAATATATAAGCACATCCTCCCAAAATTGTCTAGTTCTTAAATTTCTCCAATTATTTCTGAGTCTTGTGATCTTTGATTGTATCCCCATAGTGTCACCCCCAATAATATATCTCAAATTTGCTTGGAACATTCGTATATTGGTTATCTGAACAATATATTTTTGAACTTTTTATTCGTATTGATGTCAGACCAAGCTCTTTTCCCGTAAAGAACCTATACCCGTCGATTCTTCTGGAAGACACTACAACAATGCCCCCTGTTATATTGTCATTTTTTAAGAGCAGGGTTATAGGTAGAATATATTGTTCATCTTTTTTTAAATATTCCATATCCCACAATGCATCTGGGATTGTATAAAACTTTGATTGAATATTTGTTGAGGTATAATACATTCCAGTAATCTCATTAGGCGCCACATAATCATAAGCCATATTGCCATAAGTACACAGTACATGCAAGTATGAGAAGATAAATAGTACCATAATGGCTGCTCTTCCAAATTTTGGATTTTTAAGCGCCAATGTAAAAAAAATCACAAAAATATATTTACTCCCTCCAAACAGTCTTGACGGAATTTCTCCACTATAACTTCCAGCTATTGTTGATACCCCAATACTATAGAAAATCAAAAGGAGCACTAAAAGGAGCACTATCCTATCGATTTTTCTTGTTTTAATGAGTTTTTTTAGAGACCCAGCAATTACAATCAACATTCCAGCTAAACTTGCTCCAACTATGGAATACATAAAGTAAGCCTTAATTCTCAATATCTCAGCATGCTGTGTTAATCCTGTCTGAGCAACACTAGTCCATTTATCAGTAGCTTTAAGAGCACCTGAAAATAATGCTAGGAGATACCTCACTCTTGACTTAAACAGATAAAGTGCATACGTATGAGTGAATATCCAGTAAAATTCTAGAATTATGAAAATTGTCAGGAGAACCATATTCAATGTTTGAATTTTTTTGTCATTAGTAACTACTGACAAAATTAAAAAAATCATTATTGTGATGGCCCAGAAGATACTTGTCAATAAGTGGGTAAAGATCAAAGTCAAAGTTAGCAACATTAAAATACCCCAGAACTCTGAAAAATTCTTGTTTATTTTTAATTTTCCTGAGTAGAGTTTAAATAATACATAAATCCCTACCATCTCCAAATAAGTTGCTAATACTCCAGGTACAAACCATCCAAACCCATAGCCCGCGGTTATCCAAAATAACACTCCTATAACTGCTTTTCTTTGATCTTTTGTCAGATCCTTTAATAAGAGATAGAAAATGGGCACATTAATCAAATAGGAAAGAACAGGGAGAGTTAAAAGAGTATACAGGCCAATTTTTGATATTATCACCAATATGACTCCTAAGAACATAGCCCCAGGCCAAGTTTGATAACCCAATCTTGGAGCTTCAGGATGTATGTGACCTGTGTGAAGGATATAATCAATATGGCCATAAATTCGGTATACATAAGGAAATATTGGGAGATTTGCAAATATCTGCGGAACAAAAAAGAGTAACACTAAATAGAAAATGGCAATATATGAATATTTGAGTGTTTTTTTGGTATATATCCCTAGAAAAATTGTCAACAAGACAAGTGCTATAGAGAAAAGCCCTGTAATCCCATATGAATATACTCCACCATAAGTTCCAATCTTGAGCCTTCCAAAGAGCAGGACATAATTAACTAAGGCTATTCCTAAGATTAACAAGCTTTTTACAGTAATGTTTATGTCGTCTCCTACCACAGATAAAGGCAATATTTTTGGGAGTATATTATTTGTGTTTTTCATATTTTCACACCTTTAGTAGAGCCTTTATTTCTATCCGAGTCCGTCTCTTTCTTTGTATATCTATTCTTCTTATAGCTGCTCCTTACTTCATTCAATCCTTCTAGTACTGCTTTGATCTCATCAATTGCTCTTATTGGATTTATAATTATATGGGCCATACTACCCAGTAGCAACCCAAAGGTCGCCCACAGATGTGCTATTTTACTTCCTTTTCCTTTAATGTTAGCAATGTAATAAGTGCTGATAACTAGGGATTTTAATCTTACTCTATGATCTATTCTATTCCCTATTGACGCTCTTAGATGGACTAGTCTGGCGTGGGATGTGAGATACACTCTATATTTTTTTGAAACCCGTGCTGACCATTCCAAGTCTTCATTCAGAGCATAACTGTGGAGTCTCTCAAGCTCTTCGTTGAACTTAAAGTTCTTAAATACCTCTCTAATTCCTGCGAAATTATTTCCCTGAATCCATTCTACTTCTATTAATCCCCCTCTTTCTTCTATCTTCGAGATTTCTGGGAACTCACTTCGATATCCAGAAGCCAGAATTTTTCCCTTAAATGGTGACTCCCATAGGAATATTGATTTAATGATATTCCTAAAGGTTTTCAATAGATGCCAGAAATAAATTTCTCTCACCTTTTTCTCGAAAATACCAATTTTATCTGGATACCTTAGTTCTATTTCTTTCAGTATTACCTTAATGAACTCATCATCCCCATTCTCCCAAATATATTTAATATCTCCCTTTTTAACAATCCACGGGGTTACTAAATCTATTATATCAAAAGTATATCCTGTTATTATCTTAACTTCAGGGCAAGAAATAAATATTTTCTCAATATTTTTGACATAGTCTTTTTCCAATATAACATCATCATCTAAAAATACCAGAACATCTCCTTCACTCAAGGAAATTGCTATATTCCTTGACTTCGAAGAACCTCCCTTGGCAAAATGAAATTTTAAATTAAATTTAAACCGGTTCTTATCAAGACCTAAAAGGAAATTCTTCGTTTTTGTATCCTCTATATGCCCAATTACTATAACCTCATCCGGAACCCTAGTTTGATTATTTATATTTTTTAATAACCGTTTTAGGTGCAACACTCTATTTCTTGTAGGGATTATCACGGAAATTTTCAATCTTCCCATTGGTCACACCTCAATATTTCTTTTAAGATATTAACAATTCTCCTGTTTATGACAATTGAAGATAAACTCTTTCTTTTTGGCTTTAATAATAACTTAGCTAATAGGTCCCACAGCTCTTTTTCATTAGTAGCGACCTCTACTAATCCCTCCTTTTCAAGTTTCCTTGAAAAAATTAATTGATGATCACTTATAACCTCACCAAACTGTTTTAGTCTTGGAAAAGATATGACATAACCTCCTGAAATTAATGCATCTATTAAACTTATTGCGCCGTGGGTTATAATGATTTTAGCTTCTCTCATTATTTTCTTCATATCCTCATAATCCATAAAAGCATAATACTTTGCATTTCTGGGTTTGTAAGAAGTGTTTCCCAGCTGAATTATTACGGCATATCCAATTTTTTCAGCAATCTTATCAACAGCTTTTACCAACCTCTCAAAGCCTAAGTAATGAGTTCCAGTTATCACAAAAATTTGATTTTTCTTTTCTTTAAGATTAACCCTCCTCTTAGATTTTTTAAACAGTCCCCCCACATATCTTGCTTTCTTTCCATAGTGTCGAAGCATTTCTGGCCACAAGACAAAGAAATAATCCGAAATAGGATAAACAATCTTACCAGTTAGAGTCGGTTCATCAATTCTTGTATAGCATTCTATGAAGATCGTTTTTATTCCAAAAATTTTCCCCAAATAGAAGAATGGAATCGCAATTTCAGCCCCATTACTGAGTACGAGGTCAGGTTTCTCTTTTAACATGATCTTTACCATTTTTGGCAAATTAGTTATAATCCTAGAAGGATTCTCTCCGAAGTTTGGAAATAAGTATTTTCTATACGACAAAGCTCTTGTTCTTGGATGATCATACGTTATGAAAAACACATCATGGCCCTTAAAGGTATCCATCAGATAAAGCATTTCCGTAAGATGTCCTCCGTGAGAGCAAACTAGAGCAATTTTCATTTCGCTATCACCCTGTAATTTACCCAGTAAATAAAATTTACAACTTTTTTTATAGTTCTGTCAATTGTATTATAGCTTAACTGCTCCTCAGGGATTTTCCAATCCAGGCTTTTTAATAGTTTTTTTCTATTACATTCTGTTTTTTCAACTTTTGCGGTAATTCCATCTTTTAATCCTTTAATCTTGAACCTAACCCCCTCAACCCCATTTAAAAGTGAGTAGCCCCATGTCAGTATTTCAGTTGCCAACAATGAGGGTAGCATTAGCAAAAGCTCCTTCCAGCTTAGGTACTTCCTTAAAACTATATACCTTCCTTTTTCAAGATGATAAATTTTTTGGGGGGGAACTCTAAGCTCATAATCATGATATACTATTGAAGTTGGCACATACAAAATCTTAAATCCCTCAGCATGAGCCCTCCAAGAAAATTCCGCATCTTCCATGTATGTTAAAAAGTTTTCATCAAAACCCCCAAGCTCTAGATAGTCCGTTCTTCTCATAGCAAAACAAGCTCCAGACAAACCACTTAAGTATTCAAATCTATCAAACTTTTCAGGACTTTCATTTAGGCCCCTTGTAAATGTTAGTCCAGTAAAGTGATCTATGTTGCCACAGGTATTTATTTTAGAGCCATCATATGTCAAAATCTTTGGTGTAGTAATTAGTTTTTCTTCTTTTCCCAAGGGTTTTAAAAGCTCTTCAAGCCAGTTTTTTCCAACTTTAGTATCCGGATTTAAAATTACAACATATTCTCCCCTTGCATGCACAACCCCCAAATTATTCCCTCCCCCATATCCCATATTCTTTGGACTCCTTATGACCTTAACCTCTGGGAAATTCTCTTCGATGAATTCAGGAGTTCCATCCGTGGAGCCATTGTCAACAACGATAACCTCTAACGGGTCATTGCCCAGAACGGAAGTTAAACAGTCCGTCATGTATTTTTTGTGGTTGTACGTGACTATAATTACGCTCGCCTTATTTGAAAGACTCATATCTCACTCCCTCACCATCTTTGCCAGCACATTAAGCATAAGACCGCCGATGAACAGTTGTATCCCAATTATCGTGAAAATTCCGGCGCCGATGGCCTGGGTGAGATAGACGTTTCCGCCTGCGTAGTACGGCTCCAGCGCCCAGTAGGCCAGAACGCCTGCAACCACGAAGGAAATGAGGCTTAAAAGACTGAAGAGCAGCAGGGGCCGCCTGTACCCTATCAGCCCCACGATGCTCGCCAGGACACCGAGCCCATGGGATAAGGGGTTCTTCTTGTGCCTTTTGGGGACATCGTAGCGGACGTTTATGGGGACTTCAGCGATCCGTATCCCAGCGTCCCTTGCCTTTACAACCATGTCGGTCTCTATCGAGTAGTCGGTGCTGTTAAGGTTCAGGGTCCTTAACGCCCGGCGGGTAATGGCCCGGAATCCGCTCTGAGAATCAACATTGACCTCCGCCGCCATCTGGGTTCCTTTGTTAAGAACCCAGAGACCGATGCGCCGGTACAGCGGTATCTTCTTTCTGCTCCCGTTAAGGTACCTCGACCCTATCACGAGGTCGGCCTCTCCCCTGACAATGGGTTCCAAAATTAAGGGTATCTCATCAGGATTGTGCTGGCCGTCCCCATCCATGGTGACGACCACATCATAGTTTTTGCTGAGGGCATACTCGAATCCCGTGCCCAGAGCAGCGCCCTTTCCCCTGTTGGAATCGTGCCGTATAAGAACCGCCCCGGCCTTCTGGGCTATTTCGGACGTTCTATCACTGCTTCCATCGTCAACTACCAAAACATCACCGTACTTCCTGGCCAGGGCCACGACTGACCCGATAGTCAGTTCCTCGTTGTAGGCGGGGATGATTATCAGGGTTCTCATCGAAGTCACCGTTACAGTCCGTTATAATTTCGATGCACAGCATCACGAGTATGGGCAGAGGACTCCCAATTCATTTCCACCTAAAGGAGTCCACCTTTTTAAGATTTCCCCTGAGCATAGTCAGCACGGCCAAAAACATTGAGAAGCCCGCGAGCACGGCGACCTGGTCTGGGGCGGATCCCAGGCCGCCCAGGTAGTTCCTGAGAAGGAAGAAAATCGCCGACGCTGTCACAAGGATGGCCGCCACCCTGACATCGACCCTGAACCCCCGGGCAAAGTAGAACACCACCCCCGCTATGAAGGCCTCGGGGACGAGGACTCCGAGGAGCATGAGGGGCAGCACCAGTAGCTCAAGTCTCCCGGGCTTGGTCTTTCCCCTCAGGGAATCATCCAAGAGAAGCACCATGGAGCCCGAGAAGACCAGAGACGTCACAAGGCCGTCGTAGGTGTACAGGTCGGTGGGTGGAAGCCTGCCCCCGGCGTAGAGGGCGAAGATCAGATAGGCAACCAGCCCCACGTCCCTGCTCCTCAGGCCCGCGAGGTACACTACCGGCGCGAGGAGGAGGACGTGGTTTCCCGTGATGATGCCCGCTATGACGACCGAGATAACGCCGATCATCTGCCCCACCCGCTGGACGCCTTCATCAGCTCGCGGAGGTAGTCGCTCGGCCCGAGGTCGATGGTCGGAGCCAGGAGGCTGAACCTCTTTAACAGCTCCTCCCTCTGGGTGTAGGCCCGGTAGAGCCTCTCAAGGGTTCTCTCGTCGAGCTTCCCGGAGTAGAAGAGGACAGGGTTGGGGGAGAGTATCAGAATCCTGTGGGTTCTCCTGGCCAGGGCGACCGCCCGGTAGAGCTCCCTCGGGTTGCTGAGGTCGGTTATGAAGATGATGTAGGAGCTCTGCTTTACCATGGAAAGGCCCTCGAAGACCCCCGTGCTCCCCTTCCGCCCCTTCTTGAGCGGGAGCACCTTGCCGAGGAACTCCCTCGCCCTCTCACCGAAGCCGGTCTCGAAGTCGAACCTGAGGCTCATCCTGCCCCTCCTGCCGCGTATGGCGAGCTTCCTCCTCATCGCCTCAAGCTGTGGGGAGCCCTTGCCCGGCCTGACGAGTTCGGCGGTTTCGTCGTCGTAGATGACCATCCCCACCCTGAACCTCTTGACGAGGCTCGCCGCCAGCTGAAGGGCGAGAACCGAGGCGTAGTCTATCTTGGCCATCTTCAGGCCCTTGCGCATCTCCCTCGTGTTGTCCAGGAAGATGTAAACGTCGGCGTTGCTCTCCCTCAGGAAGTCCCTGACTATGACCTCACCCAGCCTGGCGGTGGCCTTCCAGTCTATCCTCTTGAAGTCGTCCCCGTGCTGGTACTCCCTGAGGTCCTTTATCTCAAGGCTCTCGGTGCCGAGGAGGACGCCCCTTTTGTAGGCCTCGGCCAGCTTGAGGTTGTAGTCGAGCCTCGCCGCGTCCCTTATGCTCTCAACGGAGGGGTAAACCGTGACCTCAGTACTCTCACCGATCAGGAACTCTTCAAAGTAGAGGCCCCTCGCGTCCTGAACCAGGGCCCGAAGGGGTTTGAGAACGAATCTGCCGCGGGCATTCGGTTTTATTGAGTATGAGCCCTCCCATTCCCCACCGGGCTCAAGATAGAACTCCCCAAGGCCGGAAGCCTCGAATTCCCCGTTTGGGTCGGCGAGCCTCACGGAAGCGCCGCTCCCCCCGTTTATTATTCTCACGAAGACCTTTGCAGGCTTTCCTTCCTCAAGCTGATGGCTTTCGAGAACCCTTTCCCCCACGATCTTCAGCTCAACGACCGAGCGGAGGCCGTAGACGTAGAGGAGCAAGAAAAACCCCAGTAATGCGGGGGCTGTGCTCTCCCCGAGGTAGCCTTCAAGGATCAGGAGAAAGGAGAGGGTTAAGATGAGGTCCTCGCGCTTCATCGACTACACCGGAACCTCTGTGTCCTCGAGCACGTTCTCTATGACGTCCCTAACTTTGACGCCCTCCAGCTCGTACTCGGCCCTCAGCATCAGCCTGTGGGCGAGGACAGCGGGGGCGACCTTCTTGACATCGTCCGGGATGACGTAGTCCCTCCCGTCAAGGAAAGCGGAGGCCCTGGCCGCGTAGAGCAGATGTTCGCCAGCCCTGGGGGACGCGCCAAACAGGAGCCTCTCATCGCTCCTCGTCCTTGAGATGAGGGCGTAGATGTACTCTATCACCTCGTCGCTGACGCTGACACTCTTCACGTCGGCGATGAGGCCCATGAGCTCTTCGTGGGTTATTATGGGCTCGACGTCGTAGAACTCGCCGAGGCTCTTCCTCTTCAGGAGGCTTATCTCCTCCTCCCTGTCCGGGAAGCCTATCTCGATCTTGAGCAGAAACCTGTCGAGCTGGGCCTCCGGCAGGACGTAAACACCCTCATGCTCAAGGGGGTTCATCGTGGCTATCACCAGGAACGGCTGGGGGAGCCCGTAGGTCGTGCCCTCTATGGTCACCTGCCTCTCCTGCATCGCCTCAAGCAGCGCCGACTGGGTCTTCGGCTGGGCCCTGTTGATTTCGTCAGCGAGGACTATGTTGGCGAATACCGGCCCCCGCTTCGTCTTCCACTCGCCGCTCTTCTGGTCGTAGTAGACGACGCCTATTATATCCGCCGGAAGAAGGTCGGGGGTGAGCTGTATCCTCGAAAAGCTCAGCCCTATGGCCCTTGCGAAGGCCTTGGCTATGGTGGTCTTCGCCACCCCGGGGATTCCCTCTATGAGAACGTGACCCTCAGAGAGGAGAGCGATGGTGAGGAGTTCGATTATATCCTCCTTTCCCACAACGGCCTTGCTGACCTCTCTTTTAAGACGCTGCATAAACCCCTTACCGTCCATAACCACCACCTATCCTCGACCCGGTTCTGATTTCCTCGAGTATGGTTTTTAACTTATCCCCATCAAGGCCCTTCTCCTCAAGCCTCCGGATGAGTTCTTCCTGGTCAGGCCCCTCCTCCCCGAAGAGTCTCGCCACCAGGGAGGCGAGCCACGCGAGTATTCTCCCAGCAACGCCGCTCTCAAAGATGAAAGCTATGAACGCCACGAAGAGCACGTAGTAGAACACCAGCTCCCTGTTGACCGTCCTCCTTATGACGACGCTTCCTGAGGAGTAGGGGTTGAAGTCGGCGTGGTGGGCCTCATCGATGTAGAAGGTCTTCTTCGGGAGGCCCTCCACAAGGTTCTTCAGGAAGGGCTCGTTCTCCCTGTAGAGCGAGTTCGTGAAGATGTCCGGGTCGGAGACGAGGATTATCATCCCCTTCCCGTAGGGAATCCTTGCAACGACCGGGAAAGCACCGTAAGTCCCGTCGAGCATCGAGGCGTTGCTGGTGTAAACCAGGGCGTTCTGCACGTTGAGTATAGCCGCCGGCCGGCTCATAACTAGCAGGGAGACCCCCTTGGCAAGCTCCGGGTCCCTTACGTCCATAGTCACCGGAAAATCGGCGTTTTTGGAGTATGTGAGGCTCAGGATGGGCTTCCTTGATAACCTGACGTCCAGCCCAAGGCCGGCAAGAATCTGGTTGCCGGTACCGAAGTCGTCCGCAAGGAGGAGGGTGTTCCCCTTCTCCAGAAACCTCTTAAGCTCCTCAATTTCCCCCTCCGAGAAGTCGACGTCCGGCCCCACAACAACGAGCGTCCCTTCCAGCTCCCCAAGCCCCACTGAGTCGTAGGGGGCGAGGAGGGGGGTTATCTCTCCGCTCGTGTAGAGGAGCTTCCCAAAGCCAGAGATGCCGTTCCATTTCGTGTTGAGCACGCTGTACGGGGCGTCGCTCTTGAAGACCGGAACCGAGAGGGGCATTATTATGAGGCCGATGCCCACTATGAGGAGCACGCCGTAAAACACCCTGTTCATAGCTCATCCCTCACGAAAACCCCTACGATCACCAGGGAGGCGTGTTTGATGGCCTTCAGTACGTCCCTCGCGCCCGGCCTCTTCCTCCCGTAGACGTACCTCTCGTGGAGCCGCGTTAAGGCGGCGAGGCTGTCCGCAAAGGGCTCGGAATTCAGGAGAGAGAGGAGCTCCCTGGGGGTCGTGGACTTCGGGAGACCGTAGATCCTCTTCAGCAGACCGTACACGACCCTGTAGGCCCTTCTCAGGTCGGGCTTCCCCTGGATGGACACCCCCTCCCCGGGTCTGAGGGCTCCTGCCAGAGCCTCTCCGGGTTCCCTCCCCGCGGGTTTCCTCTTGGTCATGAGCCTGTAGCCCGCAAACGCGATAATGAGGAATAGAACGAAGAGCAAAAATCTCCGGGTGTAGTCTATTGGAACCGCCTCAAGAACGAGGACGTTTGAGGCCGCCGGAGCCAGCTCATCGCTCCCGCTGAAGTAGGCGTACACCTCGTGCCTCCCCGGGGAGAGCCTGACGGTGAACGTAAAGTTCCCATTGGCCCTGAGGCTCGAATATGGCCTGCCGTCCACATAGATCGTCAGGGGCAGTTCATAGTCCCCGTAGACGGTTCCCCTTATCGGGACGTCCTCGCCAGCCCTGACCCGGGTTCCCTCCCGGAACAGCCTTATCAGAGGCCTGTCCTTGGCGGGGAAGAGGGTCAGCACGAGGGAGCTCTCCATCCTTATCCCATCGCCGGGAAAGACCACAGTCGCGTTCATCTCCTCTGAGACGTTTCCCACAAAGAACCGGAAGCTCCCGTTTTCGTCGGTTATCCCGTAGTACGTCTCGTTGCCAACATTGAGCAGTATCCTCCTCCAGGGGACGCCATCGCCGAAGTAGTCCAGGAGGTAGCCCTCGATGGTAACGCCCTGCGAAACGCTCTCGCTGGCCAGTATCTTCGTGGGAACCTTCCCAACGGACACGTTCACGGTGTTTGAAAAGACCTCCCGGGTCCCGTTGAGGCCGAGTGCCGTGGCATGGTAAACTCCAGGCCTCTCGAAGGAAACCTCAAGGTGGAACATTCCGTTGGTGACGTTGGCCCTGTAGGCCGTGCCGTTTATTAGGATCCGCACGTCCTTGAGGCCAAGGGTGAAGCCGTAGAAGGTCACGTTTTCGTAGGCGTAGGGGGCAGGATTGGAGACGGAGAGTGTAAAGTTTTCGGGAACCTGGACCTGATCCAGAAGCCGTTCATACCTCCCAATCAGGAGATCAAGCTCCCCCAGCCTAGCGCGCAACTCTCCCACGTCAAACGCCAGCCGGGTTCCGTTTGGCCCGGTGAGGGTTGCGGAGGAGATCGAATCGAGGGCAGAACGGCACTCCCTCAGGCCCAGCTTCATCCTTATCAGCGCCCTCCTTGCACCGGGGTAGTCGCCCTCCGAAAAAGACTCTCTGAAGAGCCCGTTCCCGGAGGCCATCTCAACGGCACACGAACCCATCTGGACGAAGTAGGGGGCAACATCAAGGGCGCTCTGGCCGATTCCGGTGGCCGAGTAGGTTATGAGGGTCTCGTAGGTGGCGTTCAGCTGGGAGTACAGTTCCGCAGCAGTTTCAACCGTGCCGTTCTCTCCGCCAATAATCCCAGAGAAGAGAAGGTTAAACTCGCTCAAAAAGGAGTTGAAGTAAATGTAAGTCCCGTAATCGTCAGAACCTGCCGTCAGGTAGTCCGGCCCCCTGGCGGCAACGGTACCATAGCCAAAAACCAGCATGAAGATGAGCAGGAAGAGTGCCAGTTTCCTCATTTTAATCAACAACTCATGGTAAGACAAATCTTTTAAGGTTAATGGTTGTTGTGAGCGTGGGGGAGAGAATGGAAGCGAAGAACATCGTGGGTGCCTCTCTGCTCGCGGCCGGCGGCTTCCTGGCCGTTTACGGCTTTCTCAACGTCGTGGCCGGCTACATAAACCTGGGGATCGCCGGGATGTTCCTGGGGGCCGTTGTGCTCACGTTCAAGTCCTCAGGGTACGTGAAAAGGGAGTCCGTAGGCCTGGTCATGAAATCCTACGAGAGGTTTTCCAGGTCATTCGTTGAGAACCTGAGGCTGGAAGGAAATTCCGTTTACATACCCCCCTTCGAGAACCTGCCCGAAGGAGGGGTGTTCGTCCCTCTCCATGAGGATTTTGAGATTGACCTGGCGAGGATAGACGAGGGCACGGTCTTCCTGACGGAGGTTCCAAACGACAGGGCCATGGGGCTCTTCCTCGGGCCGCTGGGTGTTGATCTTGTAAAGAAGTACGAGGAGCACCTTGAGTATTCCCTGGCCGGTGCAGGGCCCGGAGAGGTTGAGGCGGCCGCCGGTTCCGTGCTCAAGGCCCTCGGACTGGCAGGGAGGGTCTACATAGAGGAAGCCGAGAACTCCTTCAGGGTGATCGTCCAGCCGACGATTCCCTGCGATGCCGGAGCATGTGAAAAGATGCCCTGTCCGATATGCTCCTCGGTGCTGCTCGCCCTCGCAAAGGCCACGGGGGAGCTAATCCACGTGGAGAAGGTGGAGGAAAAGGACTACGGGATAGAGATATCGGCGAGAAAGCTGGGAGGCGTCGAGGAATGGATGTAGAGGACTACATAGTGCTCGTCCTGTCCCTCTGGATCATCGTATCGGCCCTCACCGCTGGAAGCGTTGACGTGTTCCTGACGCTGACCCTCATAGGCCTCCTCATAACCCTGGAAGTGGGAGGCCTCTTCATGAGCAGGGAGCAGAAGGAGAGCCTGAAGCCCATGGTTGAACTCCTCATCGTCATATTCGTAATAATCGTTATGAAAAAGGTCTACGAGGTGCTGAGTGCATGAACCTACGCGACTACTGGGATTTAATAATGATTATGGCACTCTCACTCCTCCTCGACGTCCTTATTGCAGTCTACCCTGACAGCATTCTAAGAAAGGCCCTCGGCCTGGCCTTCGTCCTCTTCTTCCCCGGCTACGTCTTTATAACCGCCCTTTTCCCAGAGAGGAAGGAGCTCGACAGCCTTGAGAGGCTCGCCCTCAGCTTCGGCCTCAGCATAGCCATCGTTCCGCTCATCGGCCTCGCCCTGAACTACACCCCGTGGGGCATAAGGCTCATCCCAATACTCGTCAGCCTGACGGTCTTTAACATGGTATTCTCGCTGGCGGCAATTTACAGGAGGAAAAAAGCGATAAGTCCCTGGATACCGTGGATAACCCTCGACAGAATAAAGGAGGAACTCGAGTGGGAACGCTCAAGTAAGCTCGACAGGGCACTGACCGTCATCCTGATAATCGCCATACTGACCTCCATCGGGACGCTCGCCTACGTGGTCACCCACCCGAAACCCGGTGAGGCCTTCACCGAGTTCTACATCCTGGGCCCGGGAGGAAAGGCCGCCGACTACCCGACCGACCTGTTTGCAGGAGAGAACGGCACCGTCATCATCGGCATAGTCAACCACGAGCACAGGAACGTGACCTACTACGTCCAGATATGGCTGGTGAACCTGACGTGGGACAACAGCACGAACACGACAATAATCCACGAGATGTACCCCATGCCCGGCTGGTTCAACGTAACCCTGCCCAGCGTCCCGGTGAACATCGAAGGCAACTGGACGCCGCAGTTCGAGGCCAACTACACCTTCAGCATCGACAAACCCGGCCAGTGGCAGGTCTGGTTCCTCCTCTTCAAGGACAAACCTCCGGAGCTTCCCCCCGCACCTCCGGACGGGAACTACGCAGAAACCGGGGCCAGGAACCTCATCCTTGAGGCGATAAACGGCACGGTGCAGAGCCTCAAGCTCAACGTGAAGGTGACCTCCTGAACCCCACTTCTTACTATTTCAAGAGAAAATTTTATAAGCATGCCTTACGTAATTCTTCCGACCTACTACGTTAGGTGGTGCTTCATGAAATATGCAGGAGTTGTAGCAATCGGCCTCCTCGCCAGCCTGCTGGTGCTCGCCGGGTTCTCCAGCTCCCTCTTCACCGACACGGCCCTCTCGAAGAACAACGAGATATCCTCCGGGGAGTTCGACATAGCCATAAGCAAAGACGGAAACAGGTTCTACAACGACCTCAAGCTCTTTGACTTCTCCGACCTGAAGCCCGGCGACGAGGGAACCTTTACGTTCTACGTCAAAAACCGCGGCGACATCGACGTCTCCAGGCTGAGCATGGTGCTCAACGTCAAAGACCTCGAAGACGGCTCTATGAGCCCCGCGGAAAAGGCCGTCGACAACACGACAGACACGGGGGAGCTCAGCGGCTACCTCATCGTGAAGGAGCTGAATGTCTACCTCGGGGACGATTCGTGGACGGTCGGCTCGGTGGAGGGGAAGAGCCTGCGGGAGCTCAGCGGGAGGGGGATAGTGCTCGCGGAGAAACCTCTCAAGGGGGGCGATGTCCTGAGAGTCACGATGACCCTTAAGTTCTCAGAAAAAGCGGGAAACGAGTGCCAGACCGACAGGGTGGTTGTCGACATGAAGCTCAGTGCCGAGCAGTGAACTTTTAAACCCTTCCTCCATTCTTTTTCCATGCGGAGAAAAATCGGCCTCATCTTCGACATGGACGGGGTCATCTACCGGGGGAGAGAGCCGGTTGAGGGGGCGGGGGAGCTTATACGCTTTCTGAAGGAGAAAGGCATTCCTTTCATCTTCCTCACCAACAACTCGACCAGGGGCCCCTCCATGTACAGGGAGAAGCTCCTTTCGATGGGAATCGATGTCCCGGAGGAGGTTATAGTCACCTCTGGCCTCGCCACCAGACTCTACATGGAGCGGCACATGGAGCCAGGGAAGGTCTTCGTCATCGGCGGCGATGGTCTTCACAGGGAGATGGAGCGCCTCGGCTGGGGAATCGTTGGCATCGACGATGCCCGGAAAGGCCTGTGGAAAGAGGTTAAATACGTCGTCGTCGGCCTCGACCCGGCTTTAACCTACGAGAAGCTCAAGTACGCCACGCTGGCCATAAGAAACGGAGCGCGCTTCATAGGCACCAATCCGGACACAACCTATCCCGCCGAGGAGGGCCTCTACCCCGGCGCGGGTTCAATAATAGCCGCGCTGAGAGCCTCAACCGATGTCGAGCCCATCATCATAGGAAAGCCGAACGAACCGGCCTACGAGGTGGCGAGGAGCAGGCTCAACGCTGATGAGATATGGATGGTCGGCGACAGGCTCGACACCGACATGGCCTTCGCAAAGCGCTTCGGCATGAAGGCGGTGATGGTTCTAACCGGGGTGAGCACGCTGAAGGACGTTGAGGGGACGGGGACAAGGCCGGATTTAGTCATCCCAAGCGTTAAGGAACTGCTCGACTATATGGAAACCATTATGGAGGCGTCGGAATGAAGCTCCAGGAACTCCTCGAAAGGCTCATATGGCAGGAGAACGAGCTCTACAACCTCCACAAGCTCGGCGAGACCTTTGCCACCTTCGAGAGGCCGGAACTCGTGGAGACCTTCCAGCTGATGGCGGAAGAGGAGCTCAGGCACAGGAGGACCCTTGAGGGGATGCTCTCGGAGGGGACGCTGGAGGAAACCGCGGTCATAGACTACCTCGACTCTCTCTCCCTCGAACCCATGCTGAGCGACGGGAGGGCGGAGCCAAAAAGCCTCGAAGAGTTAATCCTCGAAGCTCTCGTGAGGGAGAAACACGCCTACGAGCTCTACACGAGGCTCTCCCAGATACTGGAGGGTTCGCTGGGGCACATCTTTAAAATGATGGCCGGGGAAGAGCTCAAGCACGCCTATCGGCTCAAACTGGTCTACGAGGGCCTTTGACATTTGGATAAATTATCCGACATCCCCCTTTTCTACCACCTTACATACCAGGCAAAGTTAGGGGCATAAATTCGTCACCCCGGCAACTTCCAACGGGGTAAGGTATATGTAGGGGTGACCGACATAAAATTTTGCTGATGCTTCTACCAATGGGGGCAACGATAAACAGCTGTATGTCAGGGGTGTTTATATGCCGGTTGAAAAAGTGATGAAAAGGGACGGCAGAATTGTCCCGTTCGATAAAGAGCGTATAAAATGGGCTATACAAAGGGCAATGCTTGAAGTGGGTGTCCGCGACGAGAAGCTCCTCAACAAGGTCGTCAGAAGGGTCGTCAGAAGGGTCAACGAGCTGTATGACGGCCAGGTTCCCCACATAGAGAACATCCAGGACATAGTGGAACTCGAACTCATGCGCGCCGGATTATTCGACGTGGCCAAAGCTTACATCCTCTACCGCAAGAAGAAGGCCGAGATCCGTGAAGAGAAGAAGAAAATCCTCAACAAGGACAAACTGGATGAGATAGACAAGCGCTTCTCCATCAACGCCCTCCGCGTCCTGGCGAGCAGATACCTGATAAAAAACGAGAAGGGGGAGATAGTTGAGAGTCCGAGGGAGCTCTTCGAACGCGTCGCAGTCCTGTCGGTCATACCCGACCTGCTCTACGATGAGAGGGTCTTTGACAGGGAAGGAGGACACAGGCAGAACCCCAAGGCGATCGAGAAGTACCTCTCAAAGCTGGACGAGTACGACGGGAAGCTCTCAATTGGAAGGTTCAGGCTCAACAAGTACCACTTTGAGAGGCTCCTAAACCTCTACCGCGAGCTGGCCGAGAAGGGCCAGATGAAAGTCCCAATCGACGATGTAATAAAGATGCTCGAAAACGGCGCCTTTGACGACTATGAGAGCGAAGTCGAGGAGTACTTCAGGCTCATGACGAGCCAGGTATTCATGCCGAACACACCGGCGCTCATCAACTCCGGCAGACCGCTTGGAATGCTCTCGGCGTGCTTCGTCGTGCCGATAGAGGACGACATGGAGAGCATCATGAAGGCGGCGCACGATGTGGCGATGATACAAAAGGCCGGTGGAGGCACCGGAATCAATTTCTCAAAGCTCCGCCCTGAGGGCGATTTGGTTGGGACCACCACCGGCGCCGCAAGCGGGCCAGTCAGCTTCATGCACCTCATCGATGCCGTCAGCGACGTCATCAAGCAGGGTGGCGTAAGGCGCGGGGCGAACATGGGCATTCTTGAAGTCTGGCACCCGGACATAGAGAAGTTCATCCACGCCAAGGAGAAGAACGTCGGAACCAACGTGCTCAGCAACTTCAACATCAGCGTGGGCATATGGGAGGACTTCTGGGAGGCCCTGAAGGAGGGCAAGCGCTATCCGCTTATCAACCCGAGAACCGGTGAGAAGGTCAAGGAGATAGACCCCAAGAGCCTCTTTGAGGAGCTCGCCTACATGGCCTGGGCTAAGGCCGACCCCGGCGTGGTGTTCTTCGACGTCATCAACAAGAGGAACGTTCTGGAGCCCGCAAAGGGCGAGAAGATAAGGGCCACCAACCCATGTGTCGTTGGAGATACCAGAATCCTGACGCCGGAGGGCTATTTGAAGGCAGAGGAGCTCTTCAGCATCGCAAAGGAGAGAGGTAAGAAGGAGGCCGTGGCGGTAGAAGGAATAGCGGAGGGTGGAGAACCGTACGCCTACTCGGTCGAGGTTCTTCTGCCAGGGCGTGAAGAGATCAAGTACGAAACCGCCCACGGAAAAGCCCTCGCGGTTGCCGATCCGGTTGCAGTTCCCGCCTACGTCTGGAAGGTCGGAAGGAAGAAGGTTGCCAGAGTGAGGACGAAGGAAGGCTACGAGATAACCGCGACGCTCGACCACAGGGTTATGACACCCAACGGGTGGAAAGAGATTGGGGAACTCAGGCCCGGCGACGAGGTACTTCTCCCACGCTTTGAAGTGGAGGAGGAATTCGGAAGTGAGAGCATAGGAGAGGAGTTAGCCTTTGTCCTCGGCTGGTTCATCGGGGACGGCTACCTCAACGTGAACGACAGGAGGGCATGGTTCTACTTCAACGCCGAGAAGGAGGAAGGGATTGCCTGGAAAGTTAAGGAGATACTGGCGAAGCACTTTGGAACTAAAGCCGAACCACACCGCTACGGCGGGCAGATAAAGCTCGGCGTCCGCGGGGAGGCTTACAGGTGGATTGAAAGCATTGTAAAGGGCAATGGGAAGAGGGTTCCGGAAATAGTCTACAGGCTCAAACCGAATGAAATGGCCGCATTCCTTAGAGGCCTCTTCAGTGCCGACGGGTACGTGGACAACGACATGGCCATAAGGCTCACCTCAAAGGACAGGGAACTGCTCAGGGATGTCCAGGATCTGCTCCTGCTCTTCGGGGTCCTCTCAAAGATATACGAGAGGCCCTACGAGAGCGAGTTCCACTACACCACCAAGGACGGGGAAGAAAAAACATACAGGGCCAAGGGCTACTACGAGCTCGTCATAGCAAACTACAGCAGGAAGCTCTTTGCGGAGAAGATAGGCTTTGAGGGCTACAAGATGGAGAAGCTCAGCCTTAAGAAGACAAAGATCGACGAGCCAGTCGTGACGGTTGAGAGCGTCGAAGTACTCGGAGAGGAAATCGTCTACGACTTCACGGTGCCAGAGCACCACTCCTACATAAGCAACGGCTTTATGAGCCACAACTGTGGAGAAGAGCCGCTCTATGACTATGAATCGTGTAACCTCGCCTCGATTAACCTTGCAAAATTCGTGAAGTACGACGAGAAAGGCCAGCCGTACTTCGACTGGGACGAGTACGCCTACGTCATTCAGAAGGTCGCCAAGTACCTCGACAACGCCATCGACGTCAATAAATTCCCGCTGCCGGAGATAGACCACAACACCAAGCTGACGAGAAGGATAGGCGTCGGAATGATGGGTTTAGCGGATGCGCTCTTCAAGCTCGGCATAGCGTACAACAGCAAAGAGGGCTTCGACTTCATGAGGAAGGCCACCGAGTACCTCACCTTCTACGCGTACAAATACTCCGTCGAGGCGGCGAAAAAGCGCGGGCCGTTCCCGCTCTACGAGAAGAGCAGGTACAGAGAGGGTGAACTGCCGGTCGAGGGCTTCTATCACCGCGAGATATGGAACCTCCCCTGGGACGAGCTGGCCGAGGAAATCAAGCGCTACGGTGTGAGGAACGGAATGACCACCACCTGTCCGCCGACGGGTTCGGTTTCGATGATAGCAGACACTTCGAGCGGAATCGAGCCGATATTCGCCCTGGTCTACAAGAAGAGCGTCACGGTTGGAGAGTTCTACTACGTCGACCCCGTCTTTGAAGCCGAGCTTAAGAAGCGCGGCCTCTGGAGCGACGAGATACTCAGGAAGATAAGCGACAACTACGGCTCGGTTCAGGGCCTTGAGGAGATACCGGAGGACATGCAGCGCGTTTTCGTCACGTCGATGGACATCCACTGGCTCGACCACATCCTGGCGCAGGCCAACATCCAGCTCTGGCTCACCGACAGCGCGAGCAAGACCATCAACATGCCCAACGACGCCACCGTCGAGGACGTTAAAGCCGCATATCTCCTCGCTTACAAGCTCGGCTGTAAGGGAATAACGGTCTACCGCGACGGCTCGCTCTCGGTGCAGGTCTACAGCGTTGAGGGCGAGAAGAAGCAGCGCGTGAAGGTCAAACCGAGCGCCTACGCGGTGGAGAAGCTGAAGGCGGTGGTGGAGGCCGAACCGTGGCTGGCGAAGTTCATCAACGTCGAGGGCATACTCAACGGCACCAACGGCAAGGAGAAAACCGAGAGCTCCCTCACATTCTCGATAAGCAGGCCCGTTGCGGCAAAGCCAAAGCACGAACACCCGCATCACGCCGAGAAGCCTGATGTGCCTGAAGAAAAGATACAGGAGCTCCTCGGCGTTGCATACTGCCCGGTCTGCTACGAGCAGGACGGTGAACTCGTCGAGCTCAAGATGGAGAGCGGCTGTGCAACGTGCCCGCGCTGTGGATGGAGCAAGTGCGTTATAAGTTAGCTTCTCTTCTTTCGGCTTTTATACCCATTTCCTCAAGGCGTATTTTGTAAGTCCTGTGGAAGAAAAAGACAGTCAAGATTATAATCAGAGACAGGGCGTAGCGAGACTGTAGTGGAAGAAAAGCCACCAGGGCCACTGAGAGGATATAATACGCCATCATCCTCTTGCTACTGTGGTATTTCTCCGCAATTCTCCTCTGTCTTGGATTTCTCATCAGGGCAAAGTATATTGCCAGTGAAAAACCTACCCAATATACAAAACTTTTAAGTCCCTCCCAGCTAAATCCGGGAAATCTCTCGGGGGTTGGAGTAGCGAGGACGTAGATACAGAACACCACGGGTATGAAAAGATAGATAAAGAGGAACTCACTCCAAAACTCGCCCAGGAAATTCCTCACATTCATCAATTAATCCCCCCACAATCAACGCTCTTGGGCCTGAAACATCAGCAGTCAAGCACACTACTAAACTCTAACTGGCACCCCAATATGCCCTGCTCTATTCTGCCATATAAATGTTTCCTGCTATCCAAAGTAATTTTTCTTTTTTGAGAGATAAATTTTTTCAGAGCACCCCATTGCAGGCAAAATGAATCAAAAGAAAGCGAAGTAAAACAACATATAAATGGAGCCAATTGTCATGTAAACGTTTCACATCCCAAAAATGATACTCGATTAACATTTCCCTGTCAAAGCATCCTTTTTAAGGGCCACGTTTTAACTTTTGCCACTCAGAGGAAAGCCTTAAGTGGACTTAGCGTTAACCCCCTGTATTCGGAGGTGTTGAGATGGACAAGGTTTACCTCACCTGGTGGCAGGTTGACAGGGCGATATTCGCGCTTGCAGACGAGATAAGAAAGCGCTTCACACCCGACGTCATAGTGGGAATAGCGAGGGGCGGGCTCATCCCGGCGGTGAGGCTCAGCCACATCCTCGGCGACATCGAGGTCAAGGTCATCGACGTCAAGTTCTACAAGGACATCGAGGAGAGGATGGAAAAGCCACGCATAACGATCCCCCTCCACGGCTCGCTGGAGGGCAAGAAGGTCGTCATAGTCGACGACGTCAGCGACACTGGGAAGACCCTCGAGGTTGTTATCGAGGAGGTCAAGAGAGCAGGGGCGAAGGAGGTTAAGGTTGCCTGCCTCAGCATGAAGCCCTGGACTAAAGTGGTTCCGGACTTCTACGTCTTCCGCACCGACAAGTGGATAGTCTTTCCCTGGGAGGAGTTCCCGGTCGTCGTGAGAGAATGAGGTTTCTTTCTTGCACTTTCTTTGCATCGCCATGCAACTCCTCTACTCAGACTTCTTTTGAAAAGTTCTAAGAGGAAAACTCGCATTAGAATAAATCCATACTCGAAAATAAAGGGAAGAATTTTTACTAAGAGTAAACGGAAAAGCTTATAAGGGATAAATCATCCAAATAGTAATGCAAAAACTATAAGGGGGGTGAACCACTTGCGATGGAAGCCACTGTTCGCAGTCCTGTTAGGACTGCTAATGATTGGAGTGACGGCTGGAGGAGCAATGGCTGTATCCTGGTATGTGACTCCTGAGAAGGCCCCCAAAAATCCACAGAAACCAGCTAGCTGGGGCCTAACTGCGCAGCTCACCACAATCGTGAAAGTTAATGGACAGGAATACAGACATCCTCAGCAGTTTGATAATTACAGAGTGTATGTCGTTCCTAAAAACTCAAAAGGGTCTTTCAAAATAGCCATCGGCAGGTTTCCAATAGGCACTTATCACGTGAAAATAGCAACTAATAAAGGATTCAAAATATATCCTTCGATGGTTAAGTCACTTGGAAGTGAGGAATGGGAGTATCAGGGCGTTAGATACAATGCAGGATACCCATTTTACGAGTTCAGCACCCCGCACCATGGATGGTGGGCCAGTTCTTCCTTCGAAGTTCCAGTTGAATTCAACAAGAAGACCGGAATTCTTGTGTACGGATACATAGGGGGAGATCCCGTTGAAACAGCCATAGCAGGAGGCCTTGGCGGCACTATTGGCGGCATTCTGGCAGCAGGCTTGGAGTTACCTTCTGCAGTTGGTGCATTACTAGGAGCAATCGCTGGGACAGAGTTCAGCATTGATGTTTTTGTCATTGTGCCCTCGGGGTGAGATTTATGAGCAAGATAAACCTCAGCACGGTTACAATACTCCTTTTTTCTTTTGTTATATTCCCTTTTATGTACTGGGAGGGCAATTTAACGTTTGGAGAAATCTATCTTTTAGTTGCACTGAGCATTGCTGGTTATATAACAGCCACGGGCATAATCACCACAGCCAAAGTAGGCAATATCAAGAAATTGTGGGGCTACTCCGTCATACTCATTTACACCCTTACAGCCTACTTCACTAGAGGCAATGACGTATTTTATGTTCAGGTGATTCCGTTATTTACTGGAATGATGTGTGGGATTATAATTGCATATACCCTCTTCTCGAGATCTTCAGAAGTATATTCTATCCCCTTAAAGTACTTAGTAATCCTCCTTGCACTCATCTACACAAGCATCTCTATTGTAATACTCCAAGGCAATGGGAACATGTCTAGTTCATCCTTGATTGGAGCTTTTATGATAGGAACAATGGGAATCATTACTAATGAGCAGAACCAAAACAGAAAAGAGATAATCTTGTATTCCCTTCTGGCAGTATATGCATATTTCATAGGATACTATCTGGGCAAATATGGAAATATGCTGGAAATAATTGTTGGTGGATTAATTCTAACAGGATTTTTATTTTCATTTTTTGTGAAGGGATTCCTTGATATTGGTGTTCAGATCTTCACCGTTGGCTTTCTGTTCCACTTGAATCAAATCGTCCCAATCCTTCTAACAGGAGAATTCCAAGTTCTCGTGCTCCAGATAATGGTAGGGTCAATACTAAAAGTGACACTGTGGGTCACTTTGACGATATTAACAACCTGGACAATAATAAAAATCACAAACTCCAGAAAGATACAGGTAAGTTCCTGTTTAAACCTCTACCCACTAGCATATTGGGGGTTAGTGGCAATACCGATCAAGGCAATTCCATATTTTGTGGATATGCACTTTACATGGACAATAAGGATCCTCCTAGATGTTGGAACACTCACCGCATGGGGAATATCTTACTATCTCCTGGCCAAGAATTTGAAGAGACAGGTGAAAAGCACAAAGACAGCAATAGTCTCAGCTCTAATCTCAGGAATAATGAATTTTGTGTTATTACCTCCACCTTTATAACGCAACCAGTACGGGACAGAAGTGTTGAATCCGATACTCACCCATACTTCTTTTTCCTTCTGTTCATGTTTACTTTTGATTTCTAAAGTGGGATAATCAGCCAATTAATGGGGGAGATATTGGAGTAATTGACTTCATCACACCCTTCCAAACAGGATATCTTTTAATGACTACCTAAAAAGAACCTCTCGCCCTCCCCTAGCTTATAACATACTTCATCACTTTTAGGATGAGTTAATCCTGATCATGAAGAACTCATATTTTTAAGAACAATGGTTCGAAACCCCTTTAACCCCTTTCCCCAACTTTTCTCGGTGGTGTTATGAGGGCATTCATAGCGATAGAGGTTAGCGACGAAGTCCGCGACAACCTCCTGAAGGCCCAGGAGAGAATAGGGAACAAAGCGGCAAAGATAAAGTTCGTCGAGAGGGAGAACTTCCACGTGACGCTCAAGTTCCTTGGAGAGATAGACGAAGCCTTGGCCGAGGAGGTCAAGAGAGCCCTGGAGGAGATAGCGAAGAAGCACAAAAAGCACCGCGTTCGCGTTAAGGGAATAGGCGTCTTCCCGAACCCGAACTACGTGAGGGTAATCTGGGCCGGCATAGAGAACGACGAGGGCATAAAGGCGATAGCGGCCGATGTGGAGAGGGAGATGCGCCGCCTGGGCTTCAAGAAGGACAAGGACTTCGTGGCGCACATCACCATTGGCCGTGTCAAGTTCGTCCGCGACAAGCTTGAGCTGGCGATGGCGTTAAAAGACCTCGCCAACGAGGACTTCGGGGAGTTCGACGTCGAGGCGATAGAGCTGAAGAAGAGCACGCTTACTCCTAATGGGCCGATTTACGAGACGGTGGCGAGGTTCGAGCTGGCCGAATGAGGTCTGGGGGCATAGAATGGAGCGGCAGGTTTTCTCATTTCTTCTCGTTGTGGCTTTGCTTCTCCCCCCTTCAAACATTGCACTGGGCCAGGACTGGGCCTTCAAAGATGTTGCCGTCTCAGACGGGATATACGCCATAACCGAAAACAACACCCTTGTTAAGCTTACCAAAAGCCTGGAACCTCTTTGGGCCCTTGAGCTCCAAAGGAATGCCTATATCGAACGCCTGATTCCCTCCAATGATGGAGTTCTCCTCCTTGGAGGCCTTCTGGCTAAGCTCGACGGTAACGGAACCCTGCTCTGGGCAAAGAACCTGAGCGTTGAGGACGCAGAGCCCCTGCCCAATGGAGATATTGCACTCTTGACGGACAACGTTGTGGGGCGTATAAGCCGGAACGGGAGAATCCTCTGGGCCACCAAAATCCTCCCGAACGGAACCAATGAGCGAACCCCCAGGGTTGAGGTACGCTTTGTCGCTCCCCTTAGAGAGGCCATTCTGGTCGTTGGAACCATCAGTCTTCCAGACGATCCGAAGTCCCATCTCTTCCTCGGGACTCTCTCGCTGAACGGAAGTCTCCTCTGGGCCAAAGTCATCAACACAAGCTACCATGACTCTCCCGATACTGCCCATTCCATGGGGAACTATGCTCTCGTTGCTGGGGTCTACGGCGGTGGAAGTGATGCACCGTGGATAGCGGACTACTTTGCCCTGAAAGTTTCTCCAGACGGAAAAATCGAGTGGTTTAACTCCTACATGTGTCCAAAAGGAGAAAACTGGGACGCATTCTGGACAATGAGAATACAGGGCGCCTTCTGTAACGGGGAGGTTTGCGCCTTCGACACAACTACTGGAACTTTCATCATAAACTCTGAGGGGGAACCTCTCGAGTACCCCAACGTTTCTGGGAAGGTCGCGGGAATAATGAACGACTCCCTGGTCTTGCTCTCCAAGGGAACGATACTCACTGTCCCACTCAGACAAAATGGAGAAACGGAAAAGTGCTACGCTCTGAAAATTCATTTTAGAGACGAGCCTGTTGATGTAAGGGCCGTTCCAGCGGAGTTCAAGGCACCTGACCTTCATCTGAGCGTGGTAAAACTGGGGGAAAGGAGCGAGCCAAAAAAGGAAGATGAAAAACTCGACAACCCTCAAGAGACGGAACCGAAGGGGAAGAACTACTATGGTATTGCCCTTACCGCCCTCGCACTTGTCGGGATTGCTCTGATGGTATTCAGAAAGACGAAACGATGAGCAAAGGCCGGAACAAAAAGTATATCAACCACACAATGGCCAAATACTAACAGGTGACGACATGGACGTCGAGGCTGTCATCGAAGAAGTCCTGCCCAGGATAAGGCCCACGGAGGATGAGAGGGCCTTCGTCGAGGGCCTGATGAAAGAGCTTGAAAAGCTGGCAGTGGAGACCATAGGGGAGCTCGGCCTCGACGTTAAACCCTACTTCGTGGGTTCCCTCGCGAAGGACACCTATTTGGCCGGAGACCACGACATCGACCTTTTCCTTGCCTTCCCCCTTGAGACCCCGCTTGAGGAGCTCCGGAAGAAGGGACTGGAGCTCGGAAAGGCCATAGCCGAGAGGCTCGATTCCTACGAGCTCGCCTATGCGGAACACCCCTACGTGAGGGCGCGCTATAAGGGCGTGAAGGTTGACCTCGTGCCCTGCTACGACGTTAAGAGCTGGGGGGACGTCAGAACCGCCGTTGACCGCTCGATACTCCACAACCGCTGGGTCCTTGAGAACCTCAACGGGAGAAACGAGGAAGTCAGGCTCCTCAAGCGCTTTTTGAAGGGTATAAACGCCTACGGAAGCGAGATCTACGTCAGGGGCTTTTCGGGCTATCTGGCCGAGATTCTGGTCATCAAATACGGCTCGTTCCTCGAAGTCCTCAAAAACACCGACTTCATGCTGAGGCAGAAGATAATCGACCCCGGGAACTGGCTCAAGCGCGAGTATGAGACCGCTATGCGAACCATCAGGCGCGAGGCCGATGCCGACAGACCGCTCATAGTCATCGACCCCGTCGACCCGAGGAGGAACGTCGCGGCGAACCTGAGTTGGGAGCGCTATGGGGTTTTCTACTTCAGGGCACACCAGTTTCTGGAGAGGCCCTCCGGGGAGTTCTTCTTCGGGAAAGAGAAGAGAAGCGGGAACTACCTTGAGGAACTCAGAAGGAAGGGAACTCACCTCGTAACTCTGGCCTTCAATGCCCCGAACCTCGTCGAGGACGTCCTTATCCCCCAGCTGGAGAGGAGCGCGCGGGGCTTTGAGAAGGCCCTCTCCAGAGAGGGCTTCAGCGTCCTCGGCTGGGACGTTGGACGTAAAGGTGAGAGGGCCTTCATAATGCTGGAAGTGGACAGAAGGGAGCGGGAAAGGGTGAAGATAAAGCCCGGGCCCGAGTTCTTCACGGAGAGGGGCTGGGACTTTTACAGAAAGAACGAGCGGGTGTGGATCATCGGAAAGAGACTCTTCGCGGAAAAGGCCGTGAAGGAAGACGTCTCCGGAGTCATCGTTGAACTCATCGAGAAGAACCGGATTGCCATGGGGAAGAACGTGAGGGAGAACATCAGAAACGCGGAGATTCTGCTAGATTACGTTCCGAAAGAGCTGGAGAACGAGGCTTACCTCTTCCTGAGCAGAGAGAAGTGGAACCTGAAGGAGTAGGAGGAGCATTCTGCTCCTGCCAATCCACCTTTCAATCTCATCCAGAACGCGCCTTATCCTTAGGTACATCGCACCATCGAGAATCCCAAAGATGAGCTCAAGCAGGCACTCACCCTCCCCCTCGAACTCCGGCCTCTTCAAGGACACCACCACCCGCACCTGGAAAGTACCGCCTGGATTTGTTTATAGGGCAAGAATAGTTTAAAAAGTTATGTGCCGGGCAGAAAAGTTGGATAAAAAGTCCAAAATTGTTTCCCTAATGTCCCCTATGCTCGCACCACTCGCGGTTCTCCCACTCCCCGTGAACCTCGCCCGGGATGTGGCCCGTGTCGGCGACGGCCCACTCAAGGTTGTAGGGCTCGATAAGGGAGCGGAGCTCGCCACGCAGGTCGAGCCTTCCAACGTAGAGTGCAGCCCTCGTCACGACGTTGTAGCCGCTGGTCGGGACTTCTGGCTTTAACGCATCCAGCCACGCTTTCTCACCCGTCTCCCAGCCCCCCAGGGAGGGCATCGCGCCGAGATTCCAGAGGTTGTAGAGGCTCTCGAAGTTGAGGAGCCTCAGGTAGGCTCCAATGAAGAGGCTCTGAAGCTCACTGCCGTCGAAGTGCTTCATCAGCTCAATGAGGGCCTTCGCCATGACCGAGACGTTGCCGAAGGCGACCCTCGTGTCGAGGTTCTCCCAGAAGCGGGGGCAGGAGTGGTTGGCGAGGAGCATGAGGTAGTAGACCCTTCCGAGCTTCAAAGCTTCCCTCTCGCCGTTCACCGGCTCAATGACATAGTCGGACGAGGTCTCCATGCCGAAGTACTCGTAGTAGTCCCTGAAGAAGATACGCGCGTAGCGGACGAGGAACTCTTCGGCCTTTGAAGGCTCAACCCCGAGGCCTTCGAGGCCCTTGATGACTCCAAGCCTAACCGCCTTGTTCAGCTCCTCAAACAGGCGCGTGAAGGCGACCTTCCAGAGCTGGGAGATCTTTCTCCCCTTCACCTCCCTCGCGAAGACCTTCCCGTCGGCCCTCCTGTAGCCGAGCCACCTTGAATCGCTCGTCTTGCCGTCGGGGCTCAAATCGAAGTAGTCGCTCCAGGAGGAGTGGTCCTTGACGCGCATCTCAAAGGAGCACTCGCCGTCGAGGCGTTTGAACTCACCGGAGAGCTTTCTCCTCACGAACTCCATCGCTGAGACCCTCTCGACGCCGTTACGCTCAAGCCCCTCCATCCAGGCGGTGAAGCGGTCGAGCTGCTGCGGGTTTCCGAGGAGGCTTTCCAGGTCACTCGCTGTGAAGACCAGGTAGGGGACGCCGAGGCTCTCCTTGTGGTCGTCGCGGTAGGAGAGGGTAGCGGAGACCAGACCGGGAACGTCGAGGGTGTTGAAGGCGAAGGCGTCGCTTATGCGCCACTCCCTCCCGAAGACGAAGGAGTTTCCGTAGCGGTTGCAGGAGTGCTTCGCCTGGGGGAGGTCGTAGAGGAGCTGCCTCTCGTCGAGGAGGAAGACCAGCCTTCTGTCAGTTGAAGACTCGACCACCGAGGCACCCTCCCTTGTTATCACGGCCTCGGGGAGCCAGTAGCCGATTACCTGCCTCTTCTCGACCAGAGGTGCATAGAAGTCAAAGGAGACCCGCGCGAGGATCCTCTGCTCGAATTCATCGAGGTGAGGGACGATCGGGTGGAACGGCGTTGTGGGAACCGCATCAAACCTACGGAGGAGCCCAACGGCGTCCTCAAAGGCCTTCCTGCGGTAGTGGAGAAGCATTAGGAATGTGAAGGGCTCTATGTCCACGCTCACCCCCTTCATGCGCGAGAGGGTGTCGGCTATGTGCTCGTAGGAGTAGAGCATAGCCCTCGTCCAGTTCTCGCCTCTCACCTCTTCGCCGCGAATTTTGACCGCGACCGGGCTCTTCCTCTCATCGTACTCAATTGGCCTTGAACCGTCACCGTCTTTAACGTAGACTATGTCGCCGGGCTGGTAGGCGTGGAAGTGGTGGGCGTACTTCATCTCCATTGTCTCACCGGGAGTGATATATCTTTTGCCCTTATTTCACTTTCGGCCTGAAAAAAGAGGGCATCTTTACACAGGAATGCCCGATAGATTAATAAACCTGTGCATTGAAATTCCAGCGGTGGAAAGATGGAGCGCGAATTCAGGTTGATTCTCGGCGAGGACCTGGCCAACTACCTCGAACTCATGAGGGCAAAGCTGGCCTTTGCCGAGGAGCTCTACGGCATAAAGATGAACTACGTCCCGCTCATCACCGAGGGGGAGATCGTCATTCTTGACAAGAACGACGGGAAGATCAAGTGGCTGAAGAGCAAAAGGCCGCTCACCCTTGAGGAGTTCCAGGCACTGGCGGATAAAATAAAGGAGAACCTGGAATCAGGCTACGTCGAGATGCTTCTGGCCATGAACATGGAGTGCGTCCACGGGCCCGGCGAGTGACCCGCCGTAGACCACCGGGAGCACCTTGATCCTGTCGCCCTCCCTGAGGGGATGGCTTTCTTCCACCCTTTTCTCGTTCACCAGGATGTGGTGCTCGTCCGTCCCTATTCCCAGCTCCCTGAGCAGCTCGCCCACTCTCTTGCCTTCCTCCACCTCAAGCTCCTTTCGAGGGCCGTGTTTTAGGGCGTGCTCCCCGTAGAGTATCAGGGTCACTTTCATGAGAACCACCAAGAGGAAAATCAGAGGCCAAGGCGCTCCCTTATGCGCTTCACCTCGCGCTTCGCTTCGCTCAGGCCGAGCTCCTCAAGGACTTCCTCCCTTGGGATTCCATGCTCGTCGTAGCCGACCTGCTCGTAGTACTGGCGGACCTTCTCGCTTATCTCCTCCCTGGTTGGAGCTTTACCCTTGACCGGCCCGGTCGGAAGGGGCTCGTAGAACCTCTCCGGGTTGTCGTCGTCCTTCCTCGGGTCCCAGTGGACGTCGGGCCCCCCGAGGAGGAGCAGGATCCTCTGGAGGTGGATTATTCTCAGGCCGGTCTCGTTGAACCACTTCTCCGGCGTCAGCTCAAAGCCCGTAACCGCGTTTCCGAACTCGATAATCCGCTCAAAGCCCGGTCTCGTCGTGAACATACATATAACGGCCGAGTCGTAGAAGGCATTCACCAGCTCGCCCTCGTAGCTCCTCGCCGGCAGACCGGCGGTTGCCGTGTGGTCGCCTCCCTGGACTGAAACCGCGTAGCTTATGTCCCTCGTGTAGTCGAGGTCGCTCCTTATCCCGTGGGCGCCCACTCCAATCCCCTTGACGTGGACTGCATATCTCATGGCATCGACGCCCTTCATCTCCGAGATCCTCTTCGCGGCCCGGTAAGTCCCCTCGGCCAGGATCTCTCCGATGCCTTCTCTGTTAACTATCAGCTCAAGGAGCCTTGCGAAGGCCTTCTCATCGCCCCATTCGAGCTTGAAGCCGATGTCTTCCTCAGTAAGGATTCCGCGCTGGTAGAGCTCCGCCGCAAAACCGAGGACGTTGCCCGCGTTTATCCCGTCGAGGCCGAGTTCGTCAACGAGGTAGGACAGGTAGACGACCTTCTCCGGCTCGAAAACGCCAAGGTTGGTCCCCATGTAGGCCATCAGCTCGTAGTCAGGGGCGTCGGTTATCGAGCCCTTGTACTCGCCATAGCGGAGGTAGGATATCTTCATGCAGTTGACGGGACAGCCGTAGTCGGCCCAGTACTTCTTGACCCAGGCCTTGAGCTCGAAGTTCACCACGCTTATCCTCTCGTCGTCGTGGTACTCCTCCTGCCAGTTCCTGACCGGCTGGCTTGAGCGGTCCTTGCCGACGCTGTAGCCACCTGCCCCGGTCCCCCACTGGCGGAAGGTGGTAAGGGTCAAAAGCTCCCTCTGGAACTCCCTGAGGAGGGACTTGAACTTTTCTTTGTCGTGAACCCCCGGCAGAGCTTTATTCCCCTTAACGATGACCGCCTTGAGATTCTTGCTCCCCATAACTGCCCCAAAGCCGCCGTAACCTGCTGCGTGCATCAGCTTGCTCATTATTGCGGCGAACCTCACCTTCTCCTCTCCGCCCCTGCCGATGTACATCATGGCGGGCTCCTTCGGGACGCCCCTCAGCTTGGCCTTCTTCCTCAGCTCGTCGTGGACTTCCTTCAGCAGGGTCTTGTGGAGCTCAAGGCCTCCCATTCCCCAGTACTTTGAGGCGTCCCTCACCTCCACATCGTCGTCGTTGATGAAGAGGTAAACCGGCTCCCTGGCCTTTCCGCGGATTATTATCCCGTCGTAGCCGCTCGCCTTAAGCTCTATTCCCACCTCGCTGCTGAGGACGCTTCCCACCACACCGTTGCTCTCCGGGGACTTGGCCAGTACAGCGGTCTTTATTCCCGGGTAGTAGCCCGTCAGCGGGCCGGTGAGGATCAGGAGGAGGTTCTCCTCGCCGAGCGGGTCTACCTTTTCCCACCTCTCGCCGAGCTCCTTCCAGAGGATGTAAGTGCCGAGCCCCCTGCCGCCGTAGAAGCGGAGCATGTCCTCATCCAGCTCGACAGTTTTCACGTTTCCCGTGCTCAGATTAACGTCCAGGAGCTTTCCAGCGTAGCCCTTCATCTCCATCACCCCAGAAACTCCTCTCCGTACATTTTCCTCGCCAGCTCGGCGCTCTTCTCGACCGGGTCCTTCGCGAATGTCCTGTACACCGAGCGGTACTGGCCCTTCACCAGCGTCAGTGCATCGTGGCCGGCCTCGTGGCAGACCTCAACGCACTTGGGCTGCCCCCCGCAGAGGTCGCAGATCACCACACTGCCCTTGCCCACCGGAATCCTTGGGACGTTGCCGGGACAGGCAAGGACGCACGCCCCGCACTCGGTGCACTTCTCTTCGTTCACCAGCACGGCACCCGTTTTCTCGTCGACGCTCAGCGCATCGAAGTTGCACGCGTTCACACACGGATAATCCGGGCACTGGACGCAGGTGTGGGGAACGTTGACGCCTGGCAGGAGTTCGTATATCCTTATACGCGATGCCTCCGGCCATATTATTCCCTCGTGCTCCAGCGAACAGGCCACCTCGCACAGCCTGCAGCCGCTGCACTTGTCCGGGGTTATCAGGATCCATACCTTCTCCACCACTTCTTCACCCATGGGAAACACCTATTATCCTACTTGGAACTCAGCCTATATAACCCTTATGAAACCACTGTAAAAACGCACAGATGCATGTTTATGCGAAGGGAAGGTCTTATAAACGAGGGGGCACTACACAACGCGATGAACCGCTCCGAGCTTGTACTCCTCGGTATAACCGCGATATGGGGCTTCACCTTTCCCGCCATGAAGGTTAGCCTCGACTACCTGCCGCCGATACTCTTCCTGGCCTACCGCTTCGGCATAGCCTCGCTCCTGATGCTCCTCCTCTTCCGGTCGAGGGTTTTGAGGGGGGAGACCTTCAGGGAGGGTTTCGTCCTCGGAGTTACACTCTTCTTCGGCCACGGCTTCCAGATAGTCGGGCTGAAGTACACCACCGCCTCGAATTCGGCCTTCATAACGTCCCTCTACGTGGTATTCACTCCCTTCATAGCGTACTTCCTTCTTCGGGATCGGCTCAAGCTCAGGGATGCCGTTTCACTTGCAGTAGCTCTGACCGGCCTCTACCTGATCTCAGGGGCGAGCCTGAACTTCAACTACGGCGACCTGCTTACGGTACTCTGTGCCCTCAGCTTCGCCTTCCAGATAGTCCTCGTTCAGCGCTTTGGGGAGAAGGACTACCTAAGCTTAGCCTTCTGGCAGATAACGTGGAACTTCGTCTTCTCGCTGGCATTTGCGCTCCTCTTCGAGCCATTCGCTGTCCCCACGGACCCGCTGCCCTGGGCCGGGGTGCTCTACACGTCGCTGTTCGCGACGGTCATAGCGTTCACCCTCCAGGTGAAGCACCAGAGGAACACGAAGGCCCACAAGGCGGCGCTGATATACTCCGCCGAACCGATATTCGGCCACATAGCGGCGTTCATAACGATAGGGGAAGTCCTCAGCGCCAAGGGCTACCTGGGCGCGGCGCTGATAATGGCCGGAATATGGAACGAGGTCAGAAACCGGGAGTAGCGCTGGAATCAATTGAAATCCTTCTCTTTTCCACCGGGACGACCCCCATCGCCAAGGTCTCCTCAACGCGCCTGAGGTCGACCGCGGTGTTTATGCAACCCGCCCGGATGAGCGGCACGGCCTGGAGAGGAAGCCGGAGATGGGAAAGCTTCTCAGCGGCTTCGGCAAGCTCCGGCCAGCAGGCGATTCCAACGGCAGCCTTGATCTCCCCCCTCGGGACTTTGGATTTGAGGATTTTCTTGACGAGGCTTCCACCGGGGACTATGTAGAACTGCCTGTAACCCATTCCCTCCCCGGCCTCGATAATGGAACATATCTGGCACCGCCCGCACTTCATGCATTCAAAGCCGTACTCCCCAAGCTCCGCAGGACATTCGCGGAAGTTTCTGAGGCACTGGGGGATGAAGACCGCCCTCTTCTCGGGAGGAACTTTTGCAAAATCCTCAGCATGGGCCCTGTTTTTGAGCTCAACGTAGATTTGATCCGCCAGTTCCTCATCTTCACCCATCAGAGAGAGCACGGCCCTGACAGCGCTCCTTGTGCTCAGGTCAGCACCGGAAGCAAGCAGTTTTGCAACGAGGTTTTCGATACCCATGCCGTCTCCCGCCACAGCCCTTTGTGGTATTTCAATCCCGGCGTGAATATAAGCCTTTGGGAAGGGATTTAGAAACAAAAAGTTAATAAATTTTTAGGTCGAATTGTTTCCCGGGGGTGGTGGCCATGGTGCACGCGTACATCAAGGAGAGAACCAAGGAGTTCTCGAAGGAGGATAAGGAGAGGCGCTACAAGTACCTCGGAAAAGAGGTCATAGACGTTGGCGATCCCGGGCTCGACAGCATCCCGGAGTTCTACGGCATAGCCAACGCCATATGGCACGACTGGAAGGAGGGAGAGATAAGCACCAGAACGGCACTCGGAAGGCTTGCCCTCCTGAAACTACTCACATACAAGACCAAGAACAGGAAAATCAAGGATATCCCTGAGGAGGAGCTTGAAGAGGTCAGAAAGTTCATAGACTACGTGATTCAGGTCATAAAGAACGAGAGCAGAAGGAAGGGCGAGCCCGAGGCGGAGCGTCAGGTTTAAATCATCCTCGCCC
The DNA here is from genome assembly GCF_015521605.1 of Thermococcus sp. Taxonomy (NCBI): domain Archaea; kingdom Methanobacteriati; phylum Methanobacteriota; class Thermococci; order Thermococcales; family Thermococcaceae; genus Thermococcus; species Thermococcus sp. The sequence goes on along the minus strand of NZ_WANV01000033.1, from coordinate 34,676 downwards.
CAAGTTCAACCGGGCCCTCCCCCTCACGCCCCTGGGAGAAGTGACCTGGGGTCGGTCGGGGAGGGCACAGTCCCATATCCCTCGGGATTTCTATCCAAAAACCTTATAAGGGAAGTTCCCAATTTTGCCCCGATGCCCATGAGGGGGGAGTGTTTTATCCTTCGCTTCGCCCGTTTCGCGGCCTGAGTCCCCCTGTTCTAGGGTAGTCCATCCTAAAGATCATTTCTGGAGGGTTTTGGCATGATAAAGGAACCGGAGTTTAGGGAGTACAACCCAGGGAAGCTTGAGGAAAAGGTCGAGCGCTTTTGGAAGGAGAACAACACCTATGAGAAGGTGAAGGAAAGCAGGTCAAATGGCCCGAAGTACTACTTCCTCGACGGGCCGCCCTACGTCAGCGGTGCCATACACCTCGGAACGGCGTGGAACAAGATAATCAAGGACATGGTGATACGCTTCAGAACCATGCAGGGCTACGACGTGCGCAGGCAGCCGGGCTTCGACATGCACGGCCTCCCGATAGAGGTGAAGGTCGAGCAGGCACTTGGGCTCAAGGTCAAGAAGGACATAGAGACCGAGATAGGCGTTGATGAGTTCATAAGGAAGTGCAAGGAGTTCGCCCTCAACAACCTCAAGATAATGACCGAGCAGTTCAAGATGCTCGGCGTCTGGATGGACTGGGACAACCCTTACATGACCATAAAGAACGAGTACATCGAATCAGGCTGGTTCACGCTTAAGAAGGCCTGGGAAAAGGGGCTTTTGGAGAAGGACAAGAGGGTTTTGCACTGGTGCCCGCGCTGTGAGACGGCTTTAGCAGAACACGAGGTCCGCGGCGAGTACAAGATAAGGGAGGACCCGAGCATATACGTCAAGTTCCCGATAGAGGGCAAGGAGAACGAGTACCTTCTCATCTGGACGACTACCCCCTGGACGCTCCCGGCCAACTTAGCGGTTACAGTTCACCCGGAGTACGACTACGCCAAGGTCAGGGTCGAGACAGACTCTGGGGAGGAGTACTGGATAATAGCGAAGGCCCTCGTCGAGAGGGTTCTGAGCGAAGCCGGCGTCAGGGGCGAGATAGTCGAAGAGTTCAAGGGCGAGGAGCTTGAGGGACTCCGCTACGTGCACGTACTCATGGACGAGTATCCGACCCAAAAGGAGTTCCGCGAGAAGTACGAGTGGGCCCACAGGGTTATCCTCGGTGAGCACGTAACCCTCGGCGACGGTACAGGCCTGGTTCACACCGCTCCTGGCCACGGTGAGGAGGACTACGAGGTCGGAAGGCAGTACGGTCTGCCGGTTTACAGCCCGGTTGACGACGAGGGACGCTACACCGAGGGCTACTGGAAGGGAACCTACGTCAAGGACGCCGACAAGGAGATAATAGAGCACCTCAGAGCCAAGGACTACCTCGTGAAGGCCGGGACTATAGAGCACAAGTACCCGCACTGCTGGCGCTGTAAGACCCCGCTCATATTTAGAGCCACAGACCAGTGGTTCCTCAAGGTCAGCAAGGTCAAGGACAAGATAATCAAGGAGAACGACGAGAAGGTCACCTGGTACCCGGACTGGGTCAAAGTGCGCTACGACAACGGCGTCATGAACAGCGGCGACTGGGTCATAAGCAGGCAGCGCTACTGGGGAATCCCGCTCCCGATATGGCAGGCCGAGGACGGCGAGATATACGTCGTCGGCTCGTTCAAGGAGCTGGTGGAGCTCAGCGTCGCGATAGAGGTTAACGGCGAGAGAATAGAGCTCCCGGAGAGCTACGAGGAGAAGCTCAAGGCCATAGAGGAGAAGCTCGGCCCGGAGGACCTGCACAGGCCCTACGTGGATGCCTTCATAATAAAGGTCAACGGCAAGGAGATGCGCCGCGTCAAGGACGTCGTTGATGTGTGGTTCGACAGCGGAATAGCGAGCTGGGCTTCGCTGGACTACCCGAGGAACAAGGAGCTTTTCGAGAAGCTCTGGCCGGCTGACTTCATCGTCGAGGGTGAAGACCAGGTAACCAAGTGGTTCTACTCCCAGCAGGCTGCAAGCGTTATAGCCTTTGACACCGTTCCCTATAGAAAGGTCGCCATGCACGGCTACGTCCTCGATGAAAAGGGCGACAAGATGAGCAAGAGCCTCGGCAACATCATCCGCCCGGAGGAGGTCGTCCAGAAGGAGGGCAGAGACCCCTTCAGGTTCTACATGCTCTGGGCCACCAACCCGTGGGAGAACCTCCGCTTCAGCTGGAAGGGACTGGCACAGGTCAAGCGCATGCTCAACATACTCTGGAACGTCTACGTTCTCAGTGCCACCTACATGAGCCTCGACAGCTTCGATCCGACCAAGCTCAACCCGGAGGAGATTCCCTTCAGAGAAGAAGACCGCTGGATACTCAGCAGGGTCAACGGCCTGATAGGCGACGTCACTGAGGGCGTGGAGACCTTCAGGCTCACGAGAGCCACCAGGGCGATATACCACTTTGTCGTTGAGGATCTCAGCAGGTGGTACGTGAGGCTCATCAGGAAGCGCATGTGGGTCGAGGGCAACGACCCCGACAAGCTGGCGGCATACTACACCGTCTGGAAGGTCTTCGATGTGCTACTCAGGCTCATGGCGCCGTTTACGCCCTACATAGCGGAGGAGATATACCAGAACATGCTCAGGCCCTTCGTCGGTGTGGAGAGCGTCCACATGCTCGACTGGCCGGAGGCCGAGGAAGGGGCGAGGGACGAGGAGCTTGAGAGGGAGATGGAGTACGTCAGGAGGATCGTCGAGGCCGGCTCTTCAGCGAGGCAGAGGGCGAAGATAAAGCTCCGCTACCCGGTCAGGAGGATAATCATAGAGACGGAGGACGAAACCGTTGCGAAGGCCGTCGAGAGGCTCAACAGGCTCCTTAAGGACCAGCTCAACGCCAAAGAGGTCGTCGTTGGCAGGGTCGAGCGCGAGCTTATCATAAAGCCCAACTTCGCCAAGGTCGGGCCGGAGTTCAAGGGAGATGCAAAGCTCGTCATAGCGTGGATAAACGAGAACGGAAGGGAGCTCTACGAGGCTGGAGAGATGGACGTTGAAATCGAGGGCAAGACCTTCCACCTTACCAGGGAGCACCTGAGCATAGAGGAGAAGCTGCCGGACTTCTTCGTTGCAGAGGACTTTGAGGGCGGAAGGGTCTTCGTGGACAAGACACTCACGAGGGAGCTCCTCGCGGAGGGACTCGCCAGGGAGTTCGTCCGCAGGATACAGGAGATGCGCAAGAGGCTCGACCTCGACGTCAACGACAGAATAGTCGTCACCATAGAGACCACCGACGAGAACCGCGAGCTCCTCCAGGAGAACCTCGACTACATCATGAAGGAGGCGAGGGCGACCGAGGTAGTCTTTGGAGAAGCAAAAGGCTACGTCGTCGAGTGGCCCGAAGTTCAGGCGAAGATAGGGATTGAGAGGGTTTGAGCCTTCTCACTTTTCCAAAATTTCATTCTTCGTCTTCTCTTGAATTCTCCAATTGAGTGGGTGCCCAAGAGTTTATCCAGTCTTCGACTTCCTTGAGCTCCTTCTTAAGCCTCTCGACTTCCTCTTCGCTCATTGTTCCAAAGGCCATCATAAGCACGTGAAGATTGCCAGCTCTCTTTGGAGCATATTTTCTACCTCCATCCATGTCCGTGAATAGTGCTTGGCGTAATTAACGCTTTCCCTCAACCAAACAGCAAACCCCAGGCAACCCACAGCTGGCAGGAGACGATAAGAGCCAGGATTAAGGCCGTCGCATTTCCGATTCTCCTTGGCCCGTAAAAGCCGACCAGCCCAAAGAGGAAGTTCAGCGCCGAAAGCTCGAAAAGAGCATTCACAACGCGGTCGTTTCTTCCGAAGGCGATTAGCTCCATGATGTAGTGGGGGGCCGAAACATCGCCAACGTGAAGCGCGATGAGCCTGACTGCAATGAGAAGTACAGTGAGAACGAGGTTGTACTCGACGACAAAATCTAGGAGACCCCTGTGCGGTTCTTTACCTGTGAAAATCCGGTAGAGGGAGTGCGGAAATACCACCACCCAGATTATCATCGAGACCAGCAGAACGAAAAACGAAAATATCAGCGCGAACATCGCGACGGCGTTGACAACTCCCCACAGGGGGTTCCCTGTCAGCAAAACGGCCGAAGAAAACAGTCCCCAGAAAATAAGTGCATTTGCGATGGTATCAAAAATCTCCCTGGAGAGGTAGAGCCTGCCGTGGGTTCTCTCGATCATCTCCGGGAGTCTTCTAACGTCCCTTCTCGAGTAGCCGTAGTTCTCAAGGGTTCTTCCAACGAAATACAGGGCTATGAGGAGAAATATAGGCAGTAGAACGAAAACCGAAAGGACGTTCGGAAGCGAGAGGTTTTTCTCCTTCCCAGGAACAAAAACCCAGATGGCAACCCAGAAGATGATAACCAACAGCCAAGGGATGAGGTAATCCCTGATGAAGACCCGCATGGCCGTTAATATCCCCAAAGGCAAATAATTTTTTCGAAACCCTTATAACTTATGCCCCCGTAAGTTACTTACGGTGGCGTAAGTGCTGTTCGACCTAAGACCCAAGCAAAGGAGAGAGGATATCTTTGACAGGGAGAGGGAATTTAAAGAGCTTGAAAAAAGCGTTGAGACGTATCCGCTGAGCCTCCTCCTTGGCATCAGAAGGGTTGGCAAAAGCTCGATTCTCAGGGCGTACCTAAACGAGAACCCCGGAATACTGATTGACTGCAGGGAACTCTACGCCGAGAGCGGCCACATCACCAAGGAGGACCTCATCAGGGAGCTTCAGTCGAAGGGAAGCCTCTTACAGAGGATAATCTCAAGGTTTAAGGTCTCCCTTAACCTGAAGTTCCTCAGAGTGGAACCCCGGGATGCCTCGCTGAGGGACATTTTTAGGGAACTCAACGAAATCGGTGAGAAGACCGGGGGGCTTGTTATAGCATTTGATGAGGCCCAGTACCTCCGTTTTTACGGCTCCAGGGGTGGAAAAGAGCTCCTAGCCCTCCTTGCCCATGCATACGATAGCCTTCCGAACCTCAGGATTATTCTCACGGGCTCCGAGGTCGGCCTTCTCCACGACTTCCTTGGGATTGGTGATTACAACAGCCCGCTCTACGGAAGAGCAGCGGGAGAGGTTTACATCGAACCCTTCGAGCTAGAGGTGTCAAGGGAATTCCTGAAGGCGGGGTTTAAGGAGGCGGGTACTGACGTCCCGGAAGAGGCCATAGAGCACGCCGTTGAGACGCTGGACGGCATACCTGGCTGGCTTGTGCTCTTCGGCGTTGAATACTTAAGGAGCGGGAACTTTGAAAGGGCCCTTGATAGAACCCTCGAAACGGCCCGGGGGTTAATCCTGGGGGAGCTAAGGGAACTCGAAAGGAGAACTCCCCGCTACGTTGAGATACTCCGGGGAATTGCGCTGGGCTACAACAGGTGGAGCCTCCTGAGGGACTATCTGGAAGTCAAGGGTGTGAGAACCCCTGAGCCGAGGCTCTACGAACTTCTCAAAAACCTGAGGAAAATGGGGTGGATCATGGAAAAGAATGGAACCTACCAGCTGATGGATCCCCTGACAAAGATTGTCCTCCTCGATTGACTTATGCCCCCGTAAGTTACTTACGCCCCCAGAACCGGTAACCTATGGAAAATGGGGTAGAATTCAAGGTAGTGGAATCCTCTCGACCTCAAGCCTGTCAAAGGTCGGGTACTCCTCGACGATGAAGAACCTAACGTCGCCCTCTATCGCCTCCGCCAGCTCGACCGCGACTTCCTCCGGCATCTCTATCCTGCCCTTCGCCCTGTTGACGTACAGCCACTCCTCGGGAACCTCGGCCTCCTCCACGAGGAGGGTGTAGAGCTCGTCTAAATCCTCGTACTCAGCTATTCCAAAGCGGAGAGTCCCGTCCTCGGTGATCTCCATGTATGGCTTGGCCACGTTTTTGGCCATCCTCCTCAGCCTGTTCTTGAGCTGGACCGCATCCTTCAGCCTGGCAGTGCACAGGTGGTAGCTCAGCGATGTGTTCTCCTCGCCCCATTCAAGGAGTTTCAGCCCCAGCTCAAGGGAGCCCTTTATTGCGGCGCTCTCGTCGCTTATCGGCCTGTACCCCCTGTCGAGAATGGCCCTCAGGTTTGTCTCGCTGAACTCAAGCTCGTTCACGTTGAGGAACTTCGCCCCGAGGTTGTCGAGGAACTCCGCGTACCACCTCATCCTCTCGAACTGCCCTGGAACCGAGGGGATCTCGCCGCCCACGTCCCAGTCGAAGTCGAAGGCGTTCTTTATGTTCTCGATTTCGACTTTGAAGAGCTTCGAGTTCGGGTTGAACAGGTCGGGGTGGAAGCGTATCTCATCCAGACCGGCATCGTAGAGCTTTTCGAGGTTCTTTTTGGTCGCCAGGGCGCCGGTGGTGTAGAGGTGGACGTGAAAGTCCTCGCCAAAGGCCTCCTTCAGGGAGCGGATATACTCAACCGTCCTGTCGAGCCTCGCCAGCGGGTCGCCGCCGGTAACGCCGGCACCCTTCGCCTCCATCAGGAGGGCTTCCTCACTGACGTCATCAAGGCTTCTCACCGGTCTCTCGTTGGCGTAGACAACGTCCCCCCTCCGCGTCTCGCTCAGCGGGCAGTAGAAGCAGTCCCTCGGGCATGCCCCGGTTGTGAAGAGGACAAGCTTCTCACCCCTAACGCAGAGCTGGCAGCCCCGGGGAAGCTCTCCCACGGCGTAGGAAAAGTAAGGCGTCTCCCGAACCATCGACTCACCTCGCTAACCCTAAACGCGGGGGAGGGCTTAAAAAGGTTGGCGGGCAAAGTTGTGCAGATGCCTATGAGGGAGAGGCCGAAATACCTGCCACCAACGTTGAGGGACAAGCACCGCTACATAGCCTTTCAGGTAATCGGAGAGAGGCAGTTTAAGAAGGACGAAATAAAGAGGGCCATATGGGAGGCGAGCCTCTCAACGCTGGGGACCCTCGGCTCGGCGAGGGCAAAGCCCTGGTTCATAAAGTTCGACGAAAAGAGTCAGACCGGAATCGTTAGGGTCGACAGGAAGCACGTGGAGGAGCTCCGCTTTGCCCTGACACTGGTCACCCATATAAACGGCTCAAGGGCTGTCTTCATAACCCTCGGCGTCTCTGGAACGATAAAAAGGCTGAAAAAGAAATTCCTGGCCGAGTACGGCTGGCGCTAGTGGAGGAACGGAACGGCCTTGTCAACGGCCCCCTCGTAAACCCTCACGTACCTCCTGCAGGCGTTCTCCCACGTGAAGTCTTTCCTCGCCCTCTTCTTCCCGTTCTCCCTGAGCTTTCTCAGGGTCGAATCATCCAGTTCCTTGGCGAACACCATGGCCCTCGCCAACGCGAAAGCGTCCCTCGGGGGAACGAGCAGTCCCGTGGCGTTCTCCGGATCGGAGTTAAGGTCTATTATGGTGTCCTTTATCCCCCCGACCGAACTGCCTATGGGTATCGCCCCGAGGCACATGGCCTCAAGCTGCACCAGCCCGAAGGGCTCGAAGTACGAGGGGATTATCACGAAGTCCACCGAACCGTAGAGCTCCCTAACGGTCTCCCTGCTGAGGAGTTCGGTAATCACCCTGACGTTCTCGGGGAAGCGGTTTTGAACGGCTCTGGCCCAGGCCTCAAGCTCCGGGTGACCCTTACCGATTATGACGAACCTCATCTCCTTGAAGGCCGGATCCGCAGAGAGAACCTCTATAGCCCTTAGGAGGGTGTCAACTCCCTTCTGGGCCTTGTCAAAGCGCCCTATGAACATGAAGGCCTTCCCATCGCTCAGGCCAAAGCGCTCCAGCACGAGCTTCCGCCGCTCCTCCCTGGGGAGGTCTTTCGTCTCCATGAGCTCCTCGTTCCAGAAGGAGCAGTCTATACCGTTGAAGACATGCGTAACTTTGCCCTCGAAGTGCTTGAAGAACCCCCATTCCTCCCACAGATAGCTCCTGCTGACGGTCGTTACGGCGTCCGCTATGTACCCGGCGGTGTGCTCGGGGTCTATATCCGGGTACGGTGCAAGTTCCCCGAGGTTTGCGTCGTGGAAGTAGTGCCCCGGAATCTTGGCCTTGTTGAGCCTGTGAACCGTGAAAACGCTTCTTATGCCGAAGTACTTCTTTAGAAGGCCAAGGGCAAAGACGGTGTGCCAGTCGTGGGCGTGGATTACGTCCGGAGTAAAGGCGTCGATCAGCTCGTTCATGAGCCCCACACTGGCCTTCCCGAAGAGGACAGTCTTCCTGAGCAGACCTTCCCAATTCGAGCCGTAAACATCGGGCTCGCTGAGGAGTCCCCCGCCGAGGGAGTACACAACCACCCCGTTCTGCTCACGCTTTCTGACAGTTATCGAAACTTCCCCACCGAAGGCCGAAACCCTGAAGGAACCGACGACTTCGCCGAGGCTTTTCCCGTGATCCGGGGTGAAAACGACGACCTCGTTTCCGAGCTCGCTCAGCCCCTCCGCTATGCTGGTTATCGCCTCGGCGAGGCCACCCACCTTTACGGGCAGGTACTCAAACCCTATGACCAGAATCTTCATTGGCATCACCTCTCCTACAAGGAGTTCAACGAATTGAAAAGAAAGAACGGTCTCACTCAAGGAGTATGAACTTCTCCCCCTCAACGTCCTCGAAGTAGCTGCCTATACCACCAACCTTAAGCTCGTTCCCGTTGTACCTGAACGTTATGTTCGCCGTCAGCGGTGTGTATTCGTAGTCCACTATGGTGCCATCGAGCGTTACCTTCTCTTTGGTGTCTATCATCTTGCCCACTATCTCCGCTCTCCTAGGCATCCCGGCCATTTTGAGCACCGTGATCAGCGTTCTTATGTTGACGAGGGAGAGTGGCTTGGAAAGGGACTCGTAATCAAGGGCCTTAATGATCTCGCTGTTGTCGAGGTATATCGTATAGAACCAGTGCATGTAGTTCTGGATTATCTTGGGGCTCTTTGCCCAGAAGGAATAGAACTTCTCCTTCCGCCTGTCCTTGGGCAGGGCACCGAAGAAGAGGGCGTAGTTGAGGTCGCCGATTATCCAGCTGGCCATCAGCCAGGGGGCGCCGCCGGTTCTGGCAAGGATTATATTGTCCCTCTTCAGCCAGTCGGGTATCTCCTCGAAGTTGCTTATGATGACGAAGATTATGTCCTTCCTCGCGCGTATCTCGCCCTTGAGAAGCTTGAGGAACTCGAAGGGTGTGTTGATGAGAACCTCGTGCTTGGCCGTTCTTATGACGTACTCGGCGCGCTCGACAGTATTGTCGAACCCCTGAATCGTCCAGATTTCGGGCAGATCTTCCCCGTGAACATCGCGGTAGAGGTCGAGGAAAGCGACCTTTAGGTTTTCAATGTCCTCTATGAAGTCCTCCTTTATTTTTTCAAGCACCACCTCGGGATTAACGGGCTTGTAGAGCCTCGGAGACCCGTGCATAACGTCAACAAAACCCTTCCTGTGAAGGGAGCTCAGAACGTCGTAAACCCTGGTGTGGGGAATCCCGCTCTCTTTGGTTATGTCCGTGGCCTTGCTGGGGCCGAGCTTGAGAAGGGTTATGTAGGCAAGGCTCTCGTACTTGGTGAGGCCAAGCTTCTGAAGCTTATCAATAATTTCCTCTTCCTTCATGCCGAGACCTCCAAACTTTTAAGTTTCACTCGCAATAGTTTATTCATCAGTAGTGATACTTGGGTGGGGAAGGTGTATAAAATTTTCGGGTTCAATCCCGATGAAAAATTCGGCAGGGTCGCCGAGGTTGAGTTTTCGATACCAAGGGAAGGGAGCTACGCCTACCTCCTTGGAAGCTTCAACGCCTTCAACGAAGGCAGCTTCCGAATGAGGCCGAAGGGGGAAAGGTGGAGCATAAGGCTGGAGCTCCCTGAGGGGATCTGGCACTACGGCTTTTCGGTGGAGGGGGAGTTTCGGCCCGACCCTGAAAACCCGGAGGGGGAAACCTACAGGAGGTTATCGTACAAGTTCGAGAGGAAAGTTAGAGTGGCGAGAATAATCGGGGAGGGCGAGTTCTTCCACAGGCCGAGCGCCACCTACCTCTACTCCTTCGCCGGGAGAACCCACGTGATCTTCCGCTCACTGAGGGGAGAGACCTCAAAGGTCGTCCTAAGGGCCGGAAACAGGGAAATCGAGATGAGGCCAAAGGCCCACGATGAACTCTTCGAGTACTTCGAGACAGTTCTTTCCGGCGAGGGGGCAGTCGAGTACTCTTTCCTCGTAGAATCCGGAAGGAAAACCATCGAATACGGCCCATTTGACGCCGAACCCTACAAGTCAGAGCCCCCAGGGTGGATTTTCGGGAGGGTGTTCTACCAGATAATGCCCGACCGGTTCGAGAAAGGCCTGACCGGAACGTCCGGGGGAGAGGCCTTCAAGGGTGAGGATTTCTACGGTGGGGATCTGGCGGGGATAACAAAGAGGCTCGACCACATTGAAGGCCTCGGCGTAAACGCGCTCTACCTCACCCCAATATTCGAGTCCATGACGTACCACCGCTACGACGTTACGGACTACTTCAGAATAGACAGGAAGCTCGGCGGTTGGAGGGTTTTCAGAAAGCTCGTTGAGGAGCTCAGAGAGAGGGACATGCGGCTGGTCCTCGATGGAGTCTTTCACCACACGAGCTTCTTCCACCCCTACTTCAAGGACGTCATTCTGAAGGGCGAAAGGAGCAGGTATAAGGACTTCTACAGGATCACCGGATTCCCCGTTGTCCAGGAAGAGTTCATGGAAGTTCTGAAATCCAAGGAGCCGTGGCCGGAGAAATATAGAGAGCTCAAGGGGATGAAAAGAAACTACGAGAGCTTTTATTCCGTCTGGCTGATGCCCAGGCTGAACCACGATAATCCCGAAGTGAGACGGTTCATAAAGGACGTGATGATGTACTGGCTTGAGAGCGCCGACGGCTGGCGTCTCGATGTTGCCCACGGCGTTCCTCCCGAACTCTGGAGGGAGATAAGGGGGGCTATGCCGGGGGAGGCATACCTCTTCGGGGAGGTCATGGACGACGCCAGGCTCTGGCTGTTCGACGTCTTTCACGGCACCATGAACTACCCCCTCTACGAGCTCATTCTGAGGTTCTTCGTGGAGGGCGAAATCACCGCAAAGGAGTTCCTCAACGGCCTGGAGCTTCTGAGTGTCCATTATGGGCCAGCCGAGTACGCCATGTACAACTTCCTCGACAACCACGACACCGAGCGCTTCATCGATCTGGTCGGGGACGAAAGGAAATACCTCTGCGCGCTGGCGTTTCTGATGACGTACAAGGGAATTCCCTCGATATTCTACGGGGACGAGGTTGGCCTCAACGGTGGCGGAGAAGGCCTGAGCGCGGGGAGAACCCCGATGAAGTGGAACGAGGAGGAGTGGAACCTCAACGTGCTGAAGGTCACCAAGGAACTGGTCAGACTCAGACGGGGGAGCAGGGCGCTCCAGCTGGGAGAGTTCAGGCCCCTATCTTTCAAGGGCGGACTGCTCCTCTACGAGAGAATCCACGGTGACGAGAGCATTCTCGTCGGGATAAACTATTCCGGGGAGAGAAAAACCATCGGCGTGCCCGGAAAGTACCTTCCCGAAGGAGGGGGAAAGGTTACACTGGCACCCTGGTCCTTCACCGTGCTAAAAGGGTGAACTCAACTCTTCATCGGGGTTCCATCATATTCATCCACCCATAGTTGAACAGGAAAGCGCAAGGTATATATATCACTGCCGATGATACTATATCACCCAAAATCTAAGCGGGTGATAAGGATATGAAGAAAGGATTGTTTGCCCTGCTTTTGGTCGGAGTTTTGGTTTTGAGCGTCGTGGCCAGCGGCTGTATTTCTTCGGGAGGGGAGAGCCCGACCACCACTACCCCGAGCAGCCCGAGTGAAACCACCTCAACGCCCAGCGAGACGACAACCACACCGAGCGAAACGACCACCACCCCGACGACCACCACGACAACGCCGCCCGAAACCGAGTGCGGCAGTGGAAAGGTAGTCATCTGGCACGCCATGCAGCCCAACGAGCTCCAGGTCTTCCAGAGCCTGGCCGAGGAGTACATGGCCATGTGCCCCGACGTCGAGATAGTCTTCGAGCAGAAGCCCAACCTTGAGGACGCCCTTAAGGCGGCCATTCCTGCCGGCCAGGGACCTGACCTCTTCATATGGGCTCACGACTGGATTGGAAAGTTCGCGGATGCCGGACTTCTTGAGCCCATTGACGATTACGTCACTGACGACATCCTCAACCAGTTCGCCCCGATGGCCCAGGAGGCCATGCAGTACAAGGGCCACTTCTACGCCATGCCCTTTGCCGCCGAGACCGTTGCGATCATCTACAACAAGGACATGGTGAGCGAGCCGCCCAAGAGCTTTGACGAGATGAAGGCCATAATGGAGAAGTACAACGACCCGAACAACGAGAAGTACGGAATAGCGTATCCCGTTAACGCCTACTTCATATCGGCCTGGGCACAGGCCTTTGGAGGCTACTATTTCGACGACAAGACCGAGATGCCCGGTCTTGACAAGCCCGAGACGATAGAGGGCTTCGAGTTCTTCTTCCAGAACATCTGGCCGTACATGGCTCCAACAGCGGACTACAACACCCAGCAGAGCATATTCCTCGAAGGAAGGGCCCCGATGATGGTCAACGGTCCGTGGAGCATAGCCAGCGTTAAGGACGCTGGAATCAACTTCGGCGTCGTCCCGCTTCCGCCCATAACCAAGGACGGCAAGGAGTACTGGCCGAGGCCCTACGGTGGAGTTAAGGACATCTACTTTGCCGCCGGAATCAAGAACAAGGACGCCGCCTGGAAGTTTGTCAAGTGGTTCACCACCAGCCCGGAGGTCATCAAGGAGCTCTCGCTCCAGCTCGGCTACATCCCGGTTCTCACGCCGGTGCTCAACGACCCGGACATCAAGAACGACCCGGTCATCTACGGCTTCGGACAGGCCGTCCAGCACGCCTACCTGATGCCCAAGAGCCCGAAGATGGGAGCCGTATGGGGCGGCGTTGACGGGGCCATCAACGAGATACTCCAGGACCCGGCCACAGCAGACATACCTGCCATCCTCAAGAAGTACCAGCAGGAGATTCTGAACAACATCGGAGGCTGAAGCCTTCTCCCTTTTCCTACCTTTTTGGAGGGATTGGGATGAAAAAGACCACAACAATCGCCGTGTTTCTGATACTCCCCGGAATAGCAGCGTTCCTGTTCTTCAACCTGTGGCCTATAGTGTACTCGATCTACCTGGCGTTCACCAACGCCCAGCTCGGAAACTTCCCGATTCAGGCGCCGCAGGCACCCAAGCTGACCTTCGTGGGGCTTGACAACTTCAGGTGGATACTGAGCGACGAGAAGTTCAGGAGCGCGTTCCTGTGGACGTGGCTGTTCGTGCTGACGAGCGTTACCCTCAAAGTCCTTGCCGGAATCTTCCTCAGCCTGCTCTACAACAGCAAGTACGTTAGGGGGAAGATGGTTTACCGCTCGCTCTTGATAATACCCTGGGCGCTTCCGCTCCTGTTCTCGGTCACCGTGTGGAAGTTCATGTTTGACCCGATTTTTGGCCCCATAAACCAGATGCTAAAATCCCTGGGAGTCCAAACGCTCCCGAACTGGATTAACGACCCGCTCTGGGGCTTTCTGGCCCTGAACATCATTGAGGTATGGCTGGCGTACCCCTTCATGATAACGGTCATAACCGCCGCCCTCCAGTCGGTTCCCGAGACGCTGGTAGAGGCGGCAATAATAGACGGTGCCAGCTACTGGCAGAGGATAAGGCACGTGGTTCTCCCAATAGTTGGAAAGCCGATAGCCTTTGCCACGATACTAACCAGCGCGGCCAGCTTCCAGTACTTCATGGTGCCCTATATCTACAACGCGGGCCTCTTCGAGGACAAGTTCATACTGCTCTACGGTTTCAGGAAGGCCTTCGGTGCGACGCCCCACTACGGCAGGGCAGCGGCGGTGATGATAATAGCGACCCTCGTCCTGGCGGTGTACATGTACGTCAACGTTAGGATAACCAGGCTCCAGGAGGGTGCTAAAGGATGAGGCGCATGAGGAAGGGTGAGGCTCTGAGGAGCCTCGTTCTCACGGCACTGGCAGTGTTCGTCATGTTCATAATACTCTTCCCGGTCTACTACATCTTCGTGGTCTCAATAAGTCCGGGCTCAACACTCGCAACCACCGAGTTTCATCTGATTCCCCAGAACGTTAGCCTCGACTCGTACAGGGAGGTGCTCTTCGGGTTCAAGGGCAGCAGAATAAACGAGAACTTCACCGGAACCATCGAGGGCAGCGCACACATCCAGGACGGGAAGCTCTACGTTGTCAACGGCAAGCTCATCGGAAAGGTCAAATACGGGCCATTCACCGGGCTCACGTTTGAAATACCGCTGTCCAGTGCGGTCTTCGAGGTCTCCGCGGGCGAAAACGTACAGGGACAGCTGAAAGGGAACGTTAAGGGGCTGTTCGTCCTCACCAAGGTCAACGAGGACGGGAGCATTGGCTTCGGACTCGTCAGGAACCTCGAAATCACGAACGGCGAGGTTGGGGGGACTTCATTCTCCGGGATACTCCTCCAGGGGCCGACCGGAAGGAACTACATCGTGATCAGGAACTCAGGAAAGGTTACCTTCACCCACATAGGCATGTTCGTCAATTCAGTGTTCTTCGGCTACCTCAAGAACAGCCTTATAATAGCCGGCCTTGCGGTGCTGCTGACCCTCATATTCGTCGTTCCAGCCGCCTATGCGTTCTCGCGCATGAAGTTCTTCGGCAGGGATCACGTGCTGTACTTCTACCTGATGTTCACCCAGGTGGCTGGAGGTCTTGGAATAGCGGGCTTGATAGCGCTCTACGGTATGATCGTCAAGCTCGGCCTCTACGACAAGCTGCCGGTGCTGTCCTTCATCTACGCCGCCGGCGGTGTGCCCTTCAACACGTGGCTCCTGAAGGGCTACATCGACTCGATAAGCCCGGACTTCGACGAGGCGGCTCTGGTCGACGGCGCCAGCTACCTCCAGATAATCCGGCACGTGCTCCTCCCGATGGCACTGCCCGGAATAGCGACCGTTGCGATATTCGCCTTCATAGGAGGCTGGACAGAGTTCATTCTGGCAAGCCTCCTCCTGACGGAGAAGAACCAGCCGCTTTCCGTGTGGATATACCTCCTAATGGGCGGCATCGGCAGGGGCATCGACTGGAGCTACTTCGGGGCCGCTGCCCTGCTCTTCGCCCTGCCGGTGTTCATAATGTTCATGCTCGCCCAGAACTACATAAGGAGCGGCCTCACGATCGGAGGCCTGAAGGAATGAGGTGATAGTATGAGACGGGTAATTGCCCTCTTTATTGCAATTTTGATGCTTGGAAGCATCGTAGGAGCGAACGCTAAAACGGTCGGAGCGGCGGAGCCGAAGCCGCTGAACGTGATAATAGTCTGGCACCAGCACCAGCCCTACTATTACGACCCGATCCAGGGGATATACACGAGGCCTTGGGTCAGGCTTCACGCGGCGAACAACTACTGGAAGATGGCCTACTACCTCAGCCAGTACCCGGAGGTTCACGCCACCATCGACCTGTCCGGTTCCCTCATAGCCCAGCTGGCGGACTACATGAACGGTGCCAAGGACAACTACCAGATAGTCACCGAGAAGATAGCCAACGGGGAGCCCCTGACGGTCGACGAGAAGTGGTTCATGCTCCAGGCACCGGGAGGGTTCTTTGACCACACCATACCCTGGAACGGTGAGCCTATAACAGACCCCAACGGCAACCCGATAAGGGACTTCTGGGACCGCTACACCGAGCTGAAGAACAAGATGATGGCTGCAAAGGCCAAGTACGCCAATCTGCCACTTGAGGAGCAGAAGGTTGCCGTGACAAACGAGTTCACCGAGCAGGACTACATAGACCTCGCCGTGCTCTTCAACCTCGCATGGATAGACTACAACTACATAATGACCCATCCCGAGCTCAAGGCCCTCTACGACAAGGTCGACGAGGGCGGCTACACGAGGGACGACGTCAAAACCGTCCTCGATGCCCAGATGTGGCTTCTCAACCACACCTTCGAGGAGCATGAGAAGATAAACCTCCTCCTCGGAAACGGCAACGTTGAAGTCACGGTCGTGCCCTACGCCCACCCGATAGGCCCGATACTCAACGACTTCGGCTGGGAGAGCGACTTCAACGACCAGGTCAAAAAGGCGGACGAGCTGTACAGGCAGTACCTCGGCGGCGGAACCGCCGTCCCTGTCGGCGGGTGGGCGGCAGAGAGTGCCCTCAACGACAAGACCCTCGAAATACTCGCCGACAACGGCTGGCAGTGGGTCATGACCGACCAGATGGTTCTCCAGAAGCTCGGGATAGAGGGAACCGTTGAGAACTACTACAAGCCCTGGGTGGCCGAGTTCAATGGAAAGAAGATCTACCTCTTCCCGCGCGACCATGCACTCAGCGACCGCGTTGGTTTCACCTACAGCGGAATGAACCAGTACCAGGCCGTCGAGGACTTCGTCAACGAGCTCCTCAAGCTCCAGAAGCAGAACTACGATGGCAGCCTCGTTTACGTGGTGACCCTTGACGGTGAGAACCCGTGGGAGCACTACCCGTACGACGGCAAGCTCTTCCTCACCGAGCTCTACAAGAAGCTGACCGAGCTCCAGCAGCAGGGCCTCATAAGAACCCTCACGCCGAGCGAGTACATCAAGCTCTACGGCGACAAGGCCAACAAGCTCACGCCGCAGATGATGGAGAGGCTTAACCTCACGGGCGACAACGTCAACGCCCTCCTCAAGGCCCAGAGCCTCGGCGAGCTCTACGACATGGCTGGCGTCAGGGAGGAGATGCAGTGGCCCGAGAGCAGCTGGATAGACGGAACCCTCTCCACGTGGATAGGAGAGCCCCAGGAGAACTACGGCTGGTACTGGCTCTACCTGGCCAGAAAGACCCTGATGGAGAACAGGGACAGGATGAACCAGGCCGACTGGGAGAAGGCCTACGAGTACCTGCTCCGCGCCGAGGCGAGCGACTGGTTCTGGTGGTACGGGAGCGACCAGGACAGCGGGCAGGACTACACCTTCGACCGCTACCTGAAGACCTACCTCTACGAGATATACAAGCTGGCCGGAACCGAGCCGCCGAGCTACCTCTTCGGAAACTACTTCCCTGACGGTGAGCCCTACACCACCCGGGCCCTCGTCGGGCTCAAGGACGGGGAGATAAAGAACTTCTCCAGCATGTCCCCGACATCGAGCGGTGTGAGCGTTTACTTCGATGGGGACGGACTGCACTTCGTTGTCAAGGGCAACCTTGACGAGTTCGAGGTGAGCATCTGGGAGAAGGGCAAGAGGGTAGGAAACACCTTTACCCTCCTCCAGGAGAGGCCAAGCGAGCTGCGGTACTCACTCTTCCCGTTCTCAAGGGACAGCGTCGGGCTGATGATAACCAAGCACATCGTTTACCGGAACGGCAAGGCGGAAATCTACGGGGCGACAGACTATGAGAACAGCGAGAAGCTCGGAGAGGCCACCGTCAAGGAGACAAGCGATGGAATCGAAGTCGTTGTACCCTTCGACTACATAGAGACTCCCGACGACTTCTACTTCGCTGTCTCAACGGTCAAGAACGGAAACCTTGAGGTGATAAGCACCCCCGTGGAGCTCAGGCTTCCGACGGAGGTCAAGGGAGTCCCCATAGTTGACATAACCGACCCCGAGGGGGACGATCACGGGCCAGGAACATACACCTACCCGACCGATAAGGTCTTCGTTGATGGTGCCTTTGACCTCCTCCGCTTCAGGATGCTTGAGCAGACCGACAGCTACGTCATGGAGTTCTACTTCAAGAACCTCGGCGGCAATCCATGGAACGGGCCAAACGGATTCAGCCTGCAGATAATTGAGGTCTATCTCGACTTCAAAGACGGTGGAAACAGCAGTGCCATCAAGATGTTCCCGGACGGGCCGGGGGCGAACGTTAACCTTGACCCAGACCACCCGTGGGACGTTGCCTTCAGGATAGCAGGCTGGGACTACGGAAACCTCATCGTCCTGCCGAACGGAACCGCACTCCAAGGTGAGATGCAGATCTCGGCCGATCCCGTCAAGAACGCGGTAATAGTCAAGGTTCCGAAGAAGTACATCCAGATAAACGATGACTACGGCCTCTGGGGAGTCGTCCTCACGGGAAGCCAGGACGGATACGGTCCGGACAAATGGAGGCCCGTCGCAGTCGAAGCAGAGCAGTGGAAGGTCGGAGGTGCAGACCCGCAGGCGGTGATCAACAACGTTGCCCCGCGCGTCATGGACCTGCTCGCTCCGGCCGACTTCAAGCCCACCCAGGAGGAGCAGCTCAGCTCCTACGATGCCAACGAAGTCAAGCTTGCCACGGTCAAGGCATTGCCACTCCTCAAACAGGGCATAGTCGTGAACGACCCCGAAGGGGACGACCACGGGCCAGGAACCTATACTTATGCCACCGATAAGGTCTTCGTGCCGGGCCACCTCGACCTGCTCAAGTTCAAGATGATCGAGGGAAGCGATGACTGGACGCTGGAGTTCTACTTCAAGGACCTTGGAGGCAACCCGTGGAACGGGCCGAATGGCTTCAGCCTCCAGATAATCGAGGCCTACTTCGACTTCAAGGACGGCGGAAACACGAGCGCCATCAAGATGTTCCCGGACGGGCCGGGAAGCAACGTCCAGCTCGACCCGAACCACCCGTGGGACCTCGCGCTGAGGATAGCCGGCTGGGATTACGGCAACCTGATAGTCCTCCCGGATGGAACCGTTTACCAGGGAGAGATGCAGATTTCCGCTGACCCGGTCAAGAACGCAATAATAGTCAAGGTCCCGAAGAAGTACCTGAGCATCTCCGACTACGGCCTCTACGCTTCAATCCTCGTGGGTTCTCAGGACGGATACGGTCCGGACAAATGGAGGCCCGTTGCCGTTCAGGCGGAACAGTGGAAGCTTGGCGGGGCAGACCCGCAGGCAGTCATAGACAACCTCGCACCGAGGGTCGTTGACGAGCTCGTTCCCGAGGGCTTCAAGCCCACCCAGGAGGAGCAGCTGAGCAGCTACGACCTCGAAAAGAAGACCCTGGCGACGGTGCTCATGATACCGCTCATTGAGGGAACTGGCGGCGAGCAGCCGACCCCGACCGAAACCCCAACTGAAACCACCACTACCCCGACCGAGACCACCACCACTTCCAGCCCCAGCGAAACAACCACCACATCCCCATCAACGACGAGCCCGAGCGAGACCACCACAACGACGACCACCCCTGAGGAAGGCGGAGGAATCTGCGGTCCGGCCCTCATAGTGGCACTCGCGGCAGTACCGCTCCTCCTCAGGAGGAGGCGCTGACGCCTTCCTTCTCTTTTTTGAGGGGTGATACCATGGCAGAAGTGAAGCTCGTAAACGTCTGGAAGATGTTTGGGGACTTCACGGCAGTGAAGGATATGAACCTTCATATCAAGGACGGGGAGTTCCTCGTCCTCCTCGGGCCGAGCGGTTGCGGAAAGACGACCACACTCAGGATGATATCCGGGCTGGAGGAACCAACGAAAGGGCAGATCTACATCGGCGACAGGCTCGTCGCAGACCCTGAGAAGGGAGTATTCGTCCCTCCAAAGGACAGGGACATAGCCATGGTCTTCCAGAGCTACGCGTTATACCCCCACATGACAGTCTACGACAACATAGCCTTCCCCCTCAAGCTCAGAAAGGTTCCGAAACAGGAGATAGACCAGCGCGTCAGGGAGGTGGCCGAGCTCCTCGGCCTGACAGAGCTCCTCAAAAGAAAGCCCAGGGAGCTCTCCGGCGGCCAGAGGCAGCGC
Source organism: Thermococcus sp. (assembly GCF_015521605.1). Lineage (NCBI taxonomy): Archaea > Methanobacteriati > Methanobacteriota > Thermococci > Thermococcales > Thermococcaceae > Thermococcus > Thermococcus sp. Next base: position 14,853 of record NZ_WANV01000033.1, on the reverse strand, counting down.
GTCGCCCTTGGAAGGGCAATAGTCAGAAAACCGCAGGTCTTCCTTATGGATGAACCCCTCAGCAACCTCGACGCCAAGCTTCGTGTGAAAATGCGTGCGGAGCTCAAGAGGCTCCAGAGACAGCTCGGCGTTACCACAATCTACGTCACCCACGACCAGGTCGAGGCGATGACCATGGGCGACAGGATAGCGGTAATAAACGCCGGAGTTCTGCAGCAGCTCGGAACACCGGAGGAGGTCTACGACAGGCCGGCGAACACCTTCGTGGCGGGCTTCATAGGCGCGCCGCCCATGAACTTCATAGATGCGACGATAACAGAGGACGGCTTTGCAGACTTCGGAGAATTTAAGCTCAAACTCCTGCCCGACCAGGTCGAGGTGCTTGAAGAGAGGAACCTGGTCGGAAAAGAGGTCATCTTCGGCATAAGGCCCGAAGACCTCTACGATGCAGTGTTCGCCCAGGTAAAGATCCCCGGCGAAAACATGGTGCGTGCAAGGGTGGACATTATCGAGAACCTCGGAAGTGAGAAGATCGTCCACCTGCACGTCGGAAACGTGGCCTTCCTTGGAGCGTTCAGGTCGGAGTCCAAAGTGAAGGAAGGCCAGGAGATAGACGTCGTCTTCGACATGCGCAAGGCCCACGTCTTTGAGAAGGGGAGCGGAAAGGCAGTGTTCTGAAGCTTTTTAAATTCCCCTCCCCATTTTCTCCCATGCCAGTCGAAGACTTCGCCGACTTTATAGCCCAAAACGTTCCGAAGGGGAAAGTGGCAGAACTTGGCATAGGCTTTCAGTTTAAGGTGGCACTGAGGCTCAAAGAACTCGGCTACGACGTTCTGGCCGTTGACTGGAACCCAGAATCCGTAAGAAGGGCCAGGGAGCTGGGCATCAACGCGGTGAGGGACGACGTCTTTGCCCCGAACCTTGAGCTCTACCGCGGGGTTAAAGCCCTCTACTCGGTGAGACCCACGCCGGAGATTGTGAGACCGATTCTGCGCCTTGGGGAAAGGCTCAGGCTCCCGGTTTATATTCTCCCCCTAACTGGCGATACGATGCCCAGGAGAATGAAACTGGTGAACTACCGCGGACTGGCCATATACGTGACTAAACCTATTTAAACCGCCTCCCAAGTAGTCATGGTGGTGATATGAAGCTCTTCGGTACCGCTGGAATTAGGGGCACCCTGTGGGAGAAGGTCACGCCCGAACTTGCAATGGACATTGGAAGGGCAGTGGGGACTTACATCGAGGGGGAAACGGTGGCCGTCGCGAGGGACGGCAGGACGTCGAGCGTAATGCTCCAGAGCGCGCTTGTCTCAGGGCTTCTATCGACGGGAACCGAGGTTCTTGATTTCGGTTTGATCCCGACGCCCGCCTTAGCATGGGGGACGCGGGAGTACGGCGATGGAGGAGTCATGATCACAGCGAGCCACAACCCGCCGACCGACAACGGGATAAAGGTCTTCAACGGCGATGGAACGGAGTTCTACGTCGAGCAGGAGAGGGAACTGGAGGAGCTGGTCTTCTCGGCAAGGTTCAAAAAGGCCAGGTGGGACGAGATAAAAACCGTTAAAAGCCTCGACATTGGGGACGAGTACATAGGGGCCGTTCTTGACTTCGTGAACCATGAAACAGACCTCAAAGTCCTCTACGACGGCGCCAACGGTGCCGGGAGCGTTTTGGCGCCTTACCTGCTCCGCGAGATGGGGGCAAAGGTGATAAGCGTAAACGCCCACGTTGACGGCCACTTCCCGGGAAGGAAGCCGGAACCGAGGTACGAGAACATAGCCTACCTCGGCGAGCTGGCCAGGGAGCTCGGCGTTGATCTTGTCGTTGCCCAGGACGGCGACGCGGACAGGATAGCTGTCTTCGATGAGAAGGGACAGTACGTGAACGAGGACACTGTTATAGCGCTTTTCGCGAAGCTATACGTGGAGGAGCATGGAGGGGGGACGGTCGTCGTTTCCATAGACACCGGCTCAAGGATAGACCACGTCGTTGAGAACGCCGGCGGCAGGGTTGTAAGAATTCCCCTTGGCCAGCCCCACGATGGGATAAAGAAGTACGGGGCGATATTCGCAGCGGAGCCGTGGAAGCTGGTCCACCCGAGGTTTGGCCCGTGGATAGACAGCTTCGTGACCATGGGGCTTCTCATAAAGCTCATAGACGAGCGCGGAAAGCCGCTCTCACAGATAATCCGGGAGGAGATACCGACCTACCACCTCACCAAGAAGAACGTGAAGTGCCCGGACGGGTTCAAGAAGGCCGCCCTTGAGAGGGCATACAGGATACTCGAAGAAAAGCTGGGGAAAGAGGTGAAGAAGGTTCTGACGATTTCCGGCTACCGCCTCCAGCTGAAAGACGGTTCATGGGTTCTCGTGAGGCCAAGCGGCACCGAGCCGAAGATACGCGTCGTCGTTGAAGCTCCCAGTGAAAAGAGGCGCGACGAGCTGTTTGAGCTTGCCTACGAAACCGTCACGAGGGCAGTGGAAGACGTTATGAAGAAGGGCTGAGACATCATTTCCATCGTCAAACCAGGGTCCCGAGCACCCAGCCCGCTGTGCCGGCCGAGAAGATTACCGCAAAATCCCTGATTAGAAGCCCCACATGGGGCTTTTCTTCCATCCCTGCAAGGTAGAGCCAGTAAAGGAACAGGGGGAGCAGAAGGTCGAGCGACAGACGGGACTCGCCGAAGAACAGGTTGGAAAGAAATGAGAAAATTGAAACCAAAGCGAGAGCCTTTCTGCCCATCAAAACCCCCTCAGACAAACCTGGCTGGCCTAAGCGTCCTCACCGATATCTCGTTCTTTTCCACCATGACCTTGAAGCCCTCTTTCGCAACATAGGTCTTGACGCCGGTGACGGTCTCTATGTACTTGGCCTCCTTGTAGGGGTTCGCGAAGTGCATCTTCATCCCTATGTGGCTCATCACGAGCACTTCCGGTTTTTCTTTCATTCTCTTGAGCATCATGACGATATCATCGGTGCTCAGATGGTAGGGAATACCCATATCCCTCGGCCTCGTTACTGCGGCTATCAGGAGCTTTGAACCATCGTGCCAGTCTATGAGCCCATCGAAGTACGCTGTGTCCGGAATGTAGGATATATCACCGTAGTGGGTCCTCATGCGAAATCCTATCGTCGTGGGGTCCGAGTGGACGGTGGGGGTTATTATCAGCTCCTCCTCACCGATGGCTATCTTGCTTCCGGGTTCGGGTATGTGGATGCTCTCAAGGACGTCCATGTGGTACTTGCTCACCGCAGGGGTGTGCGTCTCATCGCCGTACACGACGCTCTTCGATGCTATCAGCATGCCGCGCTTTTTCAGTGCACCGCCCGTCATGGCCTCTATCATGACCTCGGTATCGTTGCAGTGGTCGACGTGCCTGTGGGATACGAAGATCGCGTCCAGCCTCCTCGGGTCGAGCTTGTACCGCCAGCTCCTCACGAGTGCTCCCGGCCCCGGGTCAACGTAGATGTTCCTGCTGGCCCGGATGTGGAAACCCCCGGTGGAGCGGAACTGGGTTATCGTAATGAACCTGCCGCCCCCGCTGCCAAGGAACGTTATCTCAATCACCAATACACCCCCGTTTTCTTTTGCAGACGTAGGGGTATCACAGTGAGGGTATATAAGGCATTACCTTCATTGGGTCGTTTTGACATATGAATTTGACGGCATATATCTCAGGTATAGATGGGCACATTATAACATCTTGACCAGAAGGGCGGGCAGTAACACCAAACTGATGCAACTACATGTTACACAAAAATGCCAAATTTTTTCTAGAATATGTAAAAATGCCCATTCAGCAAAACATTTTTAACATCAGATGTGTTCAATTACTACGCCACCATTCATGGGGGTGCAGCCATGGAGTTCAAACCGTACATACCTCCCGAAAAATCCCTACCGGAGTACACCATCAAGGCCTTTGTCCTGGGTGTTATTTTATCGATAGTGATGGGTGCAGCGAACGCATACCTCGGCATGTACGCCGGTATGACCGTCAGTGCCAGCATCCCGGCGGCAGTCATCTCGATGGCGATACTCTTTGCCTTCAAGGACAGGAACATCCTGGAGAACAACATGGTCCAGACGGCGGCGTCAGCGGGTGAGTCGCTCGCGGCCGGAGTCATCTTCACCTTCCCGGCGCTGGTCGTTCTGGGCTACTACACGACCTTCCCGTACTACATCGTGACACTGATAGCAGCGCTCGGTGGTTCCCTCGGCGCCCTCTTCACAGTCGTACTCAGGAGGGCGTTCATAGTCGAGGAGAAGCTCCCGTACCCCGAGGGTACCGCCTGTGCCGAGGTTCTCATAGCCGGAGATAAAGGCGGAAGCCACGCAAAGCCCATCCTCTACGGTGGAATCTTCGGAGGCCTCTTCAAGCTCCTCGGAAGCTCGGGCCTCTGGAGGGGCACCGTTGAGGCAGCGAAGATGGTGGGCTCACGCGTCTACTACTTTGGAAGCGACCTTTCAGCGGCGCTCATTGCCGTCGGCTACATCGTCGGCCTTAACATAGCCTTCCTCGTGTTCCTCGGCGGTGCAATAGCCTGGTTCATAGCCATACCCATATACGCGGGCCAGATGAGCGGCACCGACCTCAGTCCTATCGACCTCGCGTGGGTCATATGGAGCACCAAGATCAGGTACATGGGCGTTGGTGCAATGGTCGTCGGTGGAATCTGGAGCCTCATTAAGCTCAGGAACCCGATAAAGAGGGGCATCAAGGCGGGTCTTGAGGTCGCCAAGAAGAGGCAGGCGGGAGAGGCAGTCCTCAGAACCGAGGAAGACCTTCCGCTCAACTACGTGCTGATACTCATAGCGGCCTTCGTGATACCACTGTTCCTGCTGTACTTCCACATCATCGGATCAATAGGAATCGCGGCGGTTATGGCGGTGATACTCCTCATCGTCGGCTTCCTCGGAAGCTCGATAGCTGGCTACCTGGCGGGTGTCGTCGGTTCATCCAACAACCCGGTCTCGGGAATCACCATCATGAGCCTGCTCTTCACTGCCTTCGTGCTCAAGGCCCTCGGCCTCAGCGGAATGGAGGGCATGGCGGCCACCATACTCGTCGCCGCTGTGATATGTACGGCAGCTGCCATAGCCGGTGACACCATGCAGGACCTTGCCACCGGTTACCTCGTCGGCGCGACCCCCAAGAGGCAGCAGGTCTTCGAGATAGTTGGAACGTTCTTCGCCGCCCTCGTCATGGCCCCGGTGCTCAACCTGCTCATCCAGGCCTACGGTATAGCCGGAACCCCGACCGCCAAGGAGAACGCTTTAGCCGCGCCGCAGGCCTTCCTCATGGCCAAGGTCACCGAGGGTGTCTTCACCGGCAACCTTGAGTGGAACATGATCTACATCGGCGCCGGGATAGCCATAGCCCTCATAATCCTCGACGAGATACTCGCAATGAGGGGCTCCAAGTTCAGAACCCCGGTCATGCCTGTCGCGGTCGGCATCTACCTGCCGCTCAGCCTCGGCGTCCCGATATTCATCGGCGGTCTCCTCAGGTACTTCGTCGGCAAGGCCAGGGGAGACGGGGCAGAGAAGCCGACCGACCCGGGTGTCCTCGGTGCGGCTGGACTCATCGCCGGTGAGGCCCTTATGGGCATATTCTTCGCGGCACTCATAGTTGCCGGTGTTGCACCGAGCTTCGGCTTCAGTAGCAACCTCATCGGTGTCCTTGCCCTGGCAGGAATAGCCGTCTGGCTCTACATGACGGGCAGGAAGGAGTGACTGCCCGTTTTTTTCTTCCCAACCTTTAAATTTTGAGCACTGGAGGAAGAACCATGGAGGAATACATGAACCTTGTCCCAGTCCGCAACGAAAAGGTCGAGCTGAGGAAAATCGATGGGAAGTACTACCTCCTCATTCCAATGGACTCAAAGCTTGACTTTCTCGCGAGAAAGCTCCACGGCGAGCACAGGAGAATAGAACTCGACGAAGTTGGAGCGTACATCTGGGAGCTCTGCGACGGGAGGAGAAACGTTATGGAGATAGGGAAGGCTCTCCGAGCGCGCTTCGGTGATGAAGTCGAGCCCCTATACGAGCGCTTGGTAGTCTTTCTCCTCGAACTGGGGAAGAGGTATTTGATTGAGTTTAAAAGGACGGACGAGATAGTTTAGGTGGTGATCGGAATGAGCGAAACCCTCGGAAAGGTCTCTAAGGAGATAGAAAAGCTCCGCGATGACATGGTTGAAACCCTCGTCGAACTCATAAAGATACCGGCCATAAGCCCGGACTACGGCTACGAGGGAGAATATGACAAGGCCCAGAAGCTGCTTGAGATAATCAGGGCCTGGCCCTTCGACAAGGTCGAGGTCTACAACGCGCCGGACGAGAGGGCCAAGAACGGAGTGAGGCCGAGCATTTTAGCGTACTACTACGGTGAAAAGGGTGAGGACAGTCCGAGGCTGTGGATTCTCACCCACATAGACGTCGTTCCGCCCGGCGACATGAGCAGGTGGACGGTCACCGAGCCCTTCAAACCGGTCGTCAAGGACGGCAAGGTTTACGGAAGGGGAAGCGAGGACAACGGACAGAGCCTCGTCGCGAGCCTTTATGCTGTAAAGGCCATGATGAACCTCGGGATAAGGCCAAAGAGAACCGTAATCCTAGCCTTCGTCAGCGACGAGGAGACGGGGAGCAAGTACGGTGTCGAGTGGCTGATGAGGGAGCACCCGGAGCTGTTCCGCAGGGATGACCTGGTTCTCGTCCCCGACGGTGGAAACGAGGATGGAACCTTCATCGAGGTGGCCGAGAAGAGCATCCTCTGGCTCAGGATAAAGGTCAGGGGCAGGCAGGTTCACGCGAGCATGCCCGACAAGGGCCTCAACGCCCACCGCGTTGCTCTGGACTTTGCGTACCACCTCGACAGGCTCCTACATGAGAAGTACGGCGAGAGGGACGAGCTCTTCGAGCCAGCGGAGAGCACCTTCGAGCCGACGATGGTTCGCGGCCCGGCCGACAGCCCGAACATAGCGCCGGGCGAGCACGAGGTCGTCTTCGACTGCAGGATTCTGCCGAGGTACAGCATAGACGATATCCTGAGAGACGCCGAAAGACTGGCGGAGGAGGTCAAGGAGAGATACCGGAAGGAGTTCGATGGAAAAGTTCTGCCCGAGATAGAGTTCGAGGTTCTCCAGCGCATGGACGCTCCAGAGCCGACCGACCCGAACAGCGAGATAGTGAAGCTCCTCCAGGAAGCGCTCAGGAAGCTCCGCGGGAAGGAGGCAAAGGTCGGCGGAATAGGCGGCGGAACCTTTGCGGCCTACTTCAGGAAGCTCGGGATTCCGGCGGTCGTGTGGGCGACCCTCGACGAGACCGCCCACCAGCCCAACGAGTACGCGAAGATAGAGAACATGGTCGAGGACGCGAAGGTCATGGCCGCTCTGGCGCTTCTCTGAGCGAAAACCTTTTCTCCTCCCTTTTCCATCCTCCACCATGCCCACCTGGAAGGACGGAAAGCTCGGACTGCCGGTAAAAGAGGCAGTGAAGCTGTTTCCGGAGCTGGAGAAATATCTCGACGAACGCGGAAGGCTTGACTTCTCGAACAGGGAAGCGAGGATACTCTACAACAGGGCGATTGCTAAAGCGGTCTTCGGTCTCGATATAGAGTATCACCCGAGGGGGCTCGTCACGACCCCGGTTTCGCGCTACCTCTTCCTCAAGACATTCCTGCGCGGGGGAGAGAGGGTTCTGGAGATAGGGACGGGGCACACGGCTTTAATGGCCCTCATGGCGGCGAAAATATTCAACTGTGACGTTACCGCGACAGAGCTCGACGATGAGTTCTTCGAGTACGCGATGAGGAACGTTGAGGGGAACCTCGCTAAGGTAAGGCTCATCAAGAGCGATGGGGGGATAATAAAGGGAGTAATCCCCACGGGGGAGAAGTTCGATGTTATCTTCTCCGCCCCGCCCTACTATGAGAGGCCGACGAAGGGGGTTCTAACGGAGAAGGAAGGTGTTGGGGGTGGAGAATACGGCGAGGGGTTCTCTGTGAGGCTCATTAAAGAAGCCCTGGACCATCTGGACCCCAGAGGAAAGGTCGCCCTTTTCCTCCCCGACAAGGAGCCCCTGATTAAAGCCATAACGGAAAAGGGAGAAGAGTTAGGCTACTCAGTCAGGGACATCAGGTTCAAGGCCGGAACCAGGTGGAGGCACAGTTTGATACTCAGGCTGTAATAGTCGTTGTAACAACCATAACTTCTGCGATTTTGGTCGTTTGAACAACCAAATAAAAAAGAGTTTCGGTGGTAAAGCGACCAATTGAGGGACTCAGACCGTGGGCGTCTCAGCATTCACGCCGGTCTCAGGGGAGGTGCTTTCTCCTCATCGTCCCCGCTCAATCATTTCATATCCTCAACGTAGAGGAAGAGGGCCTTGAGATACTCCGTGTCCTTCGAGGCCATCAGTATCGGGTGATCTGGGGCCTGCGTCCTGTAGGGCTCAAGGAGCTTGAGGAACTTGCCGGCCTTGGCTGCCGCTGCAATAACCATGTCCTTGAAGGCCTGCATGTCCACGTGCTGGGAGCAGGAAGCTGTCACGAGTATTCCGCCCTCCTTCACCAGCTGTAAGCCGGCGTAGTTCACGTTGAAGTAAGCGCGAAGCCCCCTCTTGAGGTCCTTCTCGTGCTGGACGAAGGCGGGGGGATCGAGGATAACTATGTCGAACTTTTCACCGCGCTTTATCATCTCCTCCATGATCGGGAAGGCGCTCCCAACGACGTACTTCATCCTATCCTCGACGCCGTTGAGCTTGGCGTTCTCCTTGACCATGTTGATGGCCCAGGGAGACTTGTCCACCGCCACAACCTCGTCAGCGCCGGCAACGGCCGCGTGTATCGCGAAGCCGCCCGTGTAGGTAAAGACGTCCAGAACGCGCATCCCCGGCTTGACGTACTTCTCCAGTGCAATGCGGTTCTCTCTCTGGTCGAGGAAGAAGCCCGTCTTCTGGCCGCGCATGTCCACGATGAACCTGGCTTTGCCCTCTTTGATTACCGTCCGGTACTTCTCCTTGCCGAGGAGGACGCGCTCTATCTCGGGCAGACCTTCCCTCCTCCTTGAGCGGCCGGTGTTCTTCTCGAAGACCGTCTCGATTTCCGGCTCGGCATCCATTATTGCCTCCGCAAGGTCGAGTTTGAACTTCTCCATCCCTATGCTTGAAATCTGGATGGAGGCTATCTCGTTGAAGCGGTCAACTATAAGGCCGGGAAGGTAGTCCGCCTCGCCGTATACCATGCGGTAAGCCTTATCGTAGCCGAGAACCCTCTTGCGGTACTCGTTGGCCCTCCTGATTCTCTCACGGAAGAGTTCCTTGTTTATCTCCGTCTCGCGATCCTTGGTCACCAGCCTGATCATGATGTTGGAGTTGGGGTTGACGAAGCCCTTTCCAAGGAACTTGCCGCCCCGTGTGTAGACCTCAACTACATCCCCCGGCTCAAACTCGCCCTCCGTTCTCACAACACCCTTCTTGAAGACTATCATCGCACCCTTTCCTATTGCCCTCGCAGCCTGGGCGTCAACGATTACCCTTGCCATCTCTCACCACCGGTGGAAGTTCGGCGATAGGTATATAACCCTTAGCGTCCTATATTATGCCGGTGGTTCTATGCACTTCGAGGTAGTGAAGGAGTTTCTTGAGGAGATAGGGGCGGATTGGATAGAGATTGACGGAGAAATCCACCTTGAGCCCGAGGTCTTCTACGAGGTCTGGAAGTACGTCGGACAGCCAGACCTCGAGACCTACACGGTGGAAGACGAGGTTGTCGAACCGGGTTCTTACGATCCGCCCGAGATGAAGTACACGGATGTTAAAAAAATCAAACGAAAGAAGGCATACTTCACGACCCTGGACGACAGGAGGATAGTAACGGACTACGCCGAATTTCAGAGGATTCTTAAGGAAAAGTCCGTCTGATCCTCTCTTCTTATCCGATTATTATTTGGAGCATGAGGACTCCCATGCAGTTCGTCCTTTTGACCCCAAAGAGCACCGCCAGAAGGCCTACCATGCTCCCTCCCGCCAGGACAAGAAGTCCTAGAGGGCCATCGAAATATAAGGACAGAAACACGAGGAGGATCACAACGGCGCCGTTTAGGAGCCTGTAGGGTATGCGGGCCAGAGCCTTGAGTACAGCACCCGCCAAGGCCTCTCCGTAGCTCACAACTAGGAGGGAAACAAAGACCGCCGCCAGAGCGTAGTACGGCAGAAAACCCCGGCCCGGGGGACTCATGAGGGCCACTATGCCGTTTCTTACCCTCCCAGTTTCCAGGAAGTTCATGAAGGAGAACAGAAAGTTGGAGGTGTTGACGGAAAAAACAACCGTCAGGAACGAGCGCTCATCCCTTGAGAAAAAAGAGCCCATAAGGGCCGCCTGGGAGGCGGTGAAGGCCGGGATCAGTGAGGCGACCATTCCAAGGAACGTCCCCAGAAGAGAAAAGCCAATGAAGCGCTTTGTATCCATATCAATTTCTGCACTGCCCTCAGAGATGTTTCCTCCCCCACCTATCAGCGCCGTAACCAGCACGGGAATGCCAAATAGACCAGTGAAGAGGTGATAGTACGGCTCCTCCAGCGGGAGCCTGAACGCCAGAATCCCCAGCAGACCGGAGAGGAGGAACACCAGCATCGCGTAAATCTTCTTCAAACCGCTTTCCGTGAGGATTAAAAGTAGGGCCAGAAGGCCCACCGCTATCCTACCTGTCCGGGGAGCGTAGGCCCGGGCCAAGAATGGATAGAGCAGGGAAAGAGGTATCGCCATCAGTACCGCAAGGAGGCTCGCCCACAGTGCTATCCTGACGACCTCCATTGCCCTCCCCCGAAGAACGAGTCTGTGTGCTGGGAGAATCCCGAGGGCAGTTCCCTCATCGGGAACACCGAGAAAGGCCGACGGAACAACATCGAGAAACGTGTGGGTCAGACCCATCGAAAACAGCAACAGGTTACCGCTCGTCCCGACCTCCGCCAGAAACGCCCCCAGAGTATTCACATGGATTCCCGGGAGAACGCCGCTGATTGTTCCGGCGGCAATGCCCTTCAGCATCTCTCCGAGCAAAGGTCATCACCCGACGGGACTTCAAAGGCGGGCATGCCCCTGTACGTTGTGAAGAACCCATAGGCGGTAACGCTCTGGTTGACCTCCAGGGAAACGTCGAGGGACTTTCTGAGCTTAAGAAGTACCCAACACTTATCCCCTGTAACGTTGGCCAGCCCAAAGCCGTTTTTGTACACCTTGACCCACTCCACCCGTCCGGATATCCTGGCAAACTTTCCCTCAGAGAACGAGCATATCTCATTGGGGAGATGCTCCCTTGGCTCTATAACGCGGCAATCAACGCAGTAGAGCGAGGATTTTCTTTTGACCGCCTCAAAGTAAACCCTGTCACCCACTCTCGCCCTGAAGTTGCTGAGCCTTAGCCCCGTGCAGTCGAGCTTGAGCGAACGGCCGACACCAATCACCGTGCAGTTCCCAACGGCGATGTCCCCGATGGACGCTTTCGAAACAGGAACCCTCTCACCGTGCCCCACGACGAGAACATCGTCTGGAGAGTCAACGATGAGGGAAAGCCGTGAGTAGAACCTGACTATGCCCACCACCCTAACCCGTCTCCCGACCTCCACCTCTGTCCCGTAGGGGAGGTAAAGAACCACCTCCTCGCTTCCGTTCCAGAGCACCGGCCTTGTGCCGCCGTAAATCACCGTGCCCTCGACCCGCCAGGGCATGCCGTTTCTGGGCCTTTCGGAAAACCCCAACACACTGTACCCGAGGGGATAGAACCTGTTCCGGTACCATATTCCCTCCACCGTCACCATTTCCCCTTTTTCAACCGGCAGGGGGACGGCCAGCTTTACCTTCTCTGGCGTCAATATGTAATGACCCGAGGACGTCCAGTAGGCACCCTTCACGGTGGACAGCGGAAACGTTGGTTCAGCTTGCTCTATTCGGACGTGTCTGATCCTGAGACCGGAACTCGTGTTGTACATCCTCCCCTCCACCCGATAGACCACTCCCTCCTGGAGAGGTGAATACACCCCCACGGAAATCCTGCCGTCGCTCAGGATGGAGAATGAGTCCGAGGAGTACACACAGACCCCCGTAAACTTATCGAGTTTCCCCGGCGAGGCACCTATGGTGGCCATCGCAATTAAAACCACTGCCGAACCAATTAAAAGGACAATTTTAAGTTCTTTGTTTGTGACCATGATTGATGGTAAGAACAGGAACTTAAAAACCTTACCCCCAACTGGAAGGGAATAAAGAAGAGGGGTCAGTAGACTTCACCGCTCGGATAGACAACGATACCTTCCTCGTTGATCTCAAAGGGATACTTCTTCATCGAGTGCTTGGTTTCGCGCATTTTCCTGATGAGGAGATAGCGCTTCAGTTCGACTTCCTTTTCCACGAAGTCCAGAAGGACAACGCCCCTTGCTATGTACTCCTCCATCCCATAGCGGCTTATTCTACCCCTGCTTGGGTCGGGGGCCTCGGTCGTGAGTATCGACGTGACACCCATCTCAAGGAGTATCGTGTTGAGCTGGAGAAGAACCTCCCTTATCTTGCTCTCCTCCTGGAGCCTGAATGCGATGGAGGGAATCGAGTCGATAACAAGCCTCTTGGCATTTATGGCCTTGACGACGCGGTAGACGTAGCGGAGGAAGTCCTCGGCGTTGAGGTTGCCTTCCAGGACGTACTGTTCCTCGGATGGGAGACCCACGACAGCGCTCACTCCGTCAACTATGGCTATCTTTCTCTCCCTCTCGTACTGTTCAAGGTCCCACCCAAAGGCCAGCATTTCCCTTCTCAGGTCCTGTGCCCTTTCCTCAAGGGTGACTATGACTCCCGGCTCATTGTACTCTGCAGCTCCTTTGTAGACGAACTGAACTCCAAAAGTAGTCTTACCGCTGCCCGTTGGGCCGGTAACCAAAACTGTGGTTCCCAATGGAAAGCCGCCCTGGATTAGATCATCAAAACCGGGAATGCCACTCTTTACTCTTTCGACAGTGTATTTCATGACCATCCAAATCACCCGTGAAATCTTTGCGAACTCTCTCTTTATGTCTAATATAACATGTGGAACCAAAGAGATATAAAACTTTTGGGGTGCAAGTGGCCACTCCAGTTTAAATCAATATGGCCGGGCGATTGTTCGGAAGTTTACGCTATTTGCGCCTGCAAGTACCATAAACAGCCTCTCTGAGGCTTTTTGAAAAATTGGCCCGATTCATGAGTGACCTCCCCCAGCCACGGAAACCGTTTTATGTCCCAAGGTAAACCTATCGATGAGAGGTGAAGCCATGCTTGATCCCTTCGGTGATAAAGCCAAAAGGCTCGTGAAGGAAGAGTTTGGTGGAATAACAGAACTGCTGTCGATAATCCCGTCCTACGTTGGAATAGAACAGGCCTTGGAGAGGGTTTCATGGGTAAAGTCCGGAGAGGTACCAAGGGATGTTCTCGATATGGGTGACGTTCAGGATTTGCTGACGTTTTATGCGCTCCTCGGTGCCCTCGCATTCTCCCCGTACGGCATTGAGATGGAGCTCGTAAAGGAGGCCAACTCAAAGATATACTCCGAGAGGCTGAGAAGGGCGGGAAGAATAAGCGGAACCGCGGTCGAGCTGAGGACCGTTAGGGAGGGGGACATACCCCCGCGGGACAGGACGATACTCGAGAGAACCCACCACCACGAACTTCCTCCCGATGAGAGGGAAAGGCTGAGGTTGAGGTACAAGGTACATCTTGGAAAGTTCCTGGAGCTGTGGGAGGGAAGCCTCAAAGAGGTGTACCTCAGGAAGGGGCACGCGTATTTGACCACGGAGCAGGCCCTGAGGCTCTGGGAGAAGTCCTTTGAGAAGAACTTCGAAAGGGCCGTTAACCTTCTGTATGAGGTGAGAGATGAGCTTCCAGGCTACTACCTTCAGCTCTACGAAAGGCTGGGCGAGATAGCAAGGGAGTACTTCAAAGAGAGACTTGAGAGAATGGGCTCGGCTGAAGCCCAGCCACTGCGCTTTGAACTCTTCCCTCCGTGCGTGAAAATCGCCCTTGGGGGTGTCCCCTCGGGACTGAGAAACTACGCCATAACGGTTCTCCTCACGAGTTTTCTGAGCTACGCGAGACTGTGTCCAAGCCCCTCCAGAAGGGACGTCAGAATAAGAGACTGCGTCAGCGACCTTAGCGTGGTTGAGAAGGAGATACTGCCCGTCATAATCGAGGCCGGAAACCGCTGTTCTCCACCCCTCTTCGAGGATCAGCCGCATGAGGTCAAAAACATCTGGTACCACCTCGGCTTTGGCCTAACCGACAGGCCAACCCTTGAGGACAGCGGGAACTCCACGTGGTACTTCCCGCCGAACTGCTCCAAGATACGGGCGAACGCTCCGCAGCTCTGCAAGCCGGACAGACACTGCAGGAACATCAAGAATCCACTGACTTACTATCTCAGGCGCCTCTACATCGAGGGCAGAAAGGGTAAGGAAGAAGAGAACGTCGAGGGTGGTGGAGATGGCTGAGCTGTTCAGAGAGGCGACGGAAAAGGAGCGGAAGCGCTACTATTCAAAGGAATGGAGCGCCAAAAGGCTTCCGGAGTTTATAGTCAAGACCCTTGAGGAGAGGGAGTTCGGATTCGATCACACCGGTGAGGGGCCGAGCGACAGGAAGAACGTTTTCATGGACGTCCGCGACCTGGAGGACTACGTGAGGGCAACGGCCCCATACGCGATATACTCAAGCGTTGCGCTCTACGAGGAGCCGAAAAGCATGGGTGGCTGGCTCGGGGCGGAGCTGGTCTTCGACATAGACGCGAAGGACCTGCCCCTGAGGAGATGCTCGCACATCCATGAGCACGG
>NZ_WANV01000032.1 GCF_015521605.1 Thermococcus sp. | reverse complement strand
CGTACTGTTCAACGACCGCATCAGGCCCGCCGATGATTATCACTTCATCTGGGGCGTAACTCATGATCTCCGCCGTCACGTTCGGGTCGTAAGCACCCCACGTGGTTGTGACAATCACCGCACCAGTCACATTGGCCAGGTACTCAGCGATGGCGCAATCGGCCTCATTGTCACTCACCAAGATCACCGTGACGGTGGTGGCGGCGCTGACGCCCTTGGACGCCAGGGGCATTCCTACAATCAGCAACCCGAAGAGGATTGCCATCACTTTTCTCCACATCATGGCACTTCACCCAGTGTGTTTCTATGAAAAAAGCAATATTTAAGCTTTTTTCACGAAATCGTCTATTTATATTGCCGATTGTTTAGAAAAAAGCTCTGAGAGAGGGTTTTTCTTCTTTAACCGTTAACGAAGGTTTCACAACGTTTAATTGCGTTTAATCTCGGATAGATAGGGAGGAACGGCCACACAAAGGGTCAACGGCAGCCGGATTAGAAAACAAACGTGAATCTTACTCCACAAATGCCACAGCCCTCACCGGACTCCCCGAACCGCCCTCGATCTTAAGGGGGAATGCCATGAACGTAAACTCTCTGCCCGCGAGAAGTTCCAGGTTGACCAGGTTCTCAAACACGGGCACCTCCTCACTGAGGAATATTCTGTGAACGGCATCGTCCCCTATGCTCATGGAGTCGGTGCCCACGGCTTTAACTCCCTCGGCAACAAGAAACAGCGCAACCTCCGGCGAGAGCTCCCTTCCCCCGGTTAGGAACAGCACCACTCTGTCAAAGTAGCCCTCATCCGGAATCTCGTCCAAGCGCACCGTGCCGTTTCCGTTCCTGACGTCCACCACCATGCCCCTTCCCACGAACCGGTCCAGGGGCATCTCGTCAATTGTCTTCCCCCCGGGGATGAAGTGCGCCGGAGCATCAACGTGTGTCCCCGAGTGCTCACCCATCTTCAGAACGTTCATGTAGTAGCCGTCCCTCTCGATAACCGCCCAGAGCCTAACGCTCACCGGCGGGTCATCCGGATAGATGGGGGTATCGTCCGAGAGGGGCATCGAAAGGTCGACTATCATGGGAACACCAACCTTTCTAGCAACTTCCACCTAAAAACCTTTTCTGAGTATGCTGAGTTTTGTGGGACTATCAAAGGAAAATGTTCCAAAGACACAAAATTGGTAACCCAAGGGTTTTAAGGGACAGCCCCAATGCTTCACCGGTGATGAGTATGGACTGCACGAAGGATTACTGCGTTAAGGACATATCACTCGCCCCAAGCGGAGAGAAAAAGATAGACTGGGTATCCCGCTTCATGCCGGTTCTCCAGCACATAAGGGCCGACTTCGAGAGAAAGAAGCCCTTCAAGGGGGTCAGGATAGCCACAACGCTCCACCTTGAGATGAAGACGGCCTTCCTGCTCCTTACGCTCAAAGCCGCCGGTGCGGAGGTCTCGGCGGCGGCGAGCAACCCGCTCTCGACACAGGACGATGTGGTGGCGGCACTGGCAAAGGCAGGGGTCAAGGTTTACGCAATAAGGGGGGAAGACAGGGAGCAGTACTACGAGTTCATGCACAGGGCGCTCGATATAGAACCTAACATCATCATAGACGACGGCGCTGACATGATAAGCACCCTAATGCGGGAGAGAGAGGAGCTCGTCGATGGTGTCTGGGGCGCGAGTGAGGAGACAACGACCGGCGTGATAAGGCTCCGCGCGATGGAGAAGGACGGCGTGCTGAGGTTCCCCATCATAGCTGTGAACGACAGCTACACCAAATACCTGTTCGACAACCGCTACGGAACCGGCCAGTCAACGTGGGACGGAATCCTGAGGACAACGAACCTCCTCATAGCCGGTAAGAACGTCGTTGTTGTTGGCTACGGCTGGTGCGGCAGGGGCATAGCGATGCGTGCGAGGGGCCTCGGTGCGACGGTGGTAGTGGTGGAGACTGACCCGATTAGAGCGCTTGAGGCAAGGATGGACGGATTCATGGTCATGGACATGATGGAAGCGGCGAGGGTGGGCGACATATTCGTCACCTCTACCGGTAACATCAACTGTATAAGAAAGGAGCACTTCGAGGTCATGAAGGACGGGGTGATCCTCGCCAACGCCGGCCACTTCGACGTGGAGATAAGCAAGCCGGATCTCAAGGAGCTCGCGGTCGAGATAAGCGAGCCCAGGCCGAACATAACCGAGTACAAGCTCAAGGACGGAAGGCGGTTATACCTGCTCGCCGAGGGCAGGCTGGTGAACCTCGCGGCGGCCGACGGCCACCCGGCGGAGATAATGGACATGAGCTTCGCCCTGCAGGCAAAGGCGGCCGAATACATACGGAACAACCACGAGAGGCTTGAACCGAAGGTCTACGTGCTCCCGAGGGAGATAGACGAGATGGTCGCCCGCATAAAGCTCGCCTCGATGGGCATAAAGATCGAGGAGCTCACGGAGGAGCAGAGGAAATACCTGGAGAGCTGGGAGCACGGGACCTGAGTCCCAATATTTTTCTTTTCACCTGGAGGAACCGGCAATGGACTTCGAGCCCTTCAAACTCGTTCCCGTCGGCTACGTGAGGAAGAACGGAGAGACCCTCATTGAAATCCTTCCCGAGTTCAGGGAAGCGATGGACGGCCTCGCCGAGGGCGACTGGATAAAGCTGATCCTCTGGTTTCACGCCAGCGACAGGCCGGAGAGGAGGAGCATTCTGAAGGTTCATCCCTACAACAACCCAGAGAACCCTCTCAGGGGAGTTTTCGCCACGCGCTCGCCGGTCAGGCCCAACCCCCTGGCCATATACGCGGTGAGGATAAACCGCATAGAGGGAAACAGGCTCTACATAGACTGGATAGACGCGATGGACGGAACGCCGGTTGTTGACATCAAGATACTCGTGGAGAGGCTCGACTGCCCGGGGGAAACCCAGATTCCGGAGGGGGAACTCGATATCCCCTCATCGAGGCAGGTCGGGGAGGTCAACCTGATACCGCGGAAAAACGAGCACCTCGACGAGCTGGAGGAAGTCCCTCCGGAGGAGTACGAGGCGCTGGTTCTTGAGCTGGGGCCAAAGACGACGACACTGACAGCAAAAGATCTGGTGGAGCTCCTCGAAGCCCTGATGGAAGTGTACGAGAACCTGCCTGTGGAAATAAAGGATAAGCTGAGGCAGCATCACGGCTCAACGTGATGCCCGCGACAGTTCCTTTCTCATTTCAGCCAGCTCTTCAACGAGCTCCCGGAAGTGTCCGTAGAACTCGCTCTCCCTGATGGAGTCAAGGGCGCTCCAGAACTCGTCGAGGTCTTTGAAGCCGGCCCTTTCGTATTCGAGTGCCTGAATCAGCATCTCCAGCTTGTCGGCGAACTTTACGAGCCTGCCCTCGGGGCTCAATCCCTCCTCGTACTCGCGCCAGAGCCTGAAGTACTCCCTTGGATTCGATGTCTTGATGAAAAGCTCCATCGCGGCCTTCTTCTCGGCCCTGCCCTTGTCGAGGTAGTACTGAGCCGTTAGGGGTACGTCGGTGATCCTCGCCTCGGCGAGGTCGTGGAGAACCGCTATCCTGAGTGCCCGTTCAGCGTCTATCTCAATACCCTTCGCCCTCAGCTCGTCGGCCAGGAAGAGCGTGATGAGGGCGACGCGGTAGCTGTGGTCCGCTATGCTCTCCGGGCTTGAAACGCCCCTGAGGAGCCAGCCGGTTCTGGGGAGTCTTTTCAGGTTTCCTGCCTCGATAAAAAGGTCTAAAAGGGACATTTTCACTCCTCCGTCGTGAAAACGGCCTTCTCTGTTTCGATGGCGCTGGCCATTATGCAGTCACCGAGGAATCTGCCATAGACCTTCACCCACTCGCCCTTCCCCAGGCAGGGGCTTCCCGAGAACTCCACCCTGAGGCCGGAAACTTTAAAGGTCGTCCTGTAACCAGGTAACTCCATGGGGAGGAACTCCACCAGGGGTTTGTCCTCTATGGTGCCCTCGATGACGACGTTCTTACCGCGAAAACCGCCGGAATTCAGCTCATCAACCGTAACAATGTAATAATAATGATGACCGAGTTTGACCCGCTTGGGCATGCTCATCACCTTTATAGGCCAGCCTTGTAAATATCTGTGGGGTGAGGGT
The DNA here is from genome assembly GCF_015521605.1 of Thermococcus sp. Classification (NCBI taxonomy): domain Archaea; kingdom Methanobacteriati; phylum Methanobacteriota; class Thermococci; order Thermococcales; family Thermococcaceae; genus Thermococcus; species Thermococcus sp. The sequence continues at coordinate 43,111 of NZ_WANV01000032.1, read as the reverse complement.
ATGATAAAGGTTGCGATTATAGGTGCCGAGAACGTCGGCAAGTCAACGCTCATGAACGCCCTCATAGGAGGTAAAATATCGGAGGTGGAGAACCTCCCCGGAACGACCAAGGGGACGATAAGACGGCGCTTTGGAAAGCTCAAGATACCGAAGAGCATGAAGAACCCCCTCGGGGGAGCCGATGAGTTCGTGCTCATAGACACCGCCGGTCTCTTTGACCCCCAGAGGGAGCTGAGGGGCAAGGTTCTGAGCGAGGAGAAGTTCCGGGAGATAATCAACGAGATAGTCTCCTCGGATATAGTCATCCATATGGTCGACGCCACCGTCGGCCTGCACAGGGGCATGGAAAAGCTCCACCACATGCTCAAGTTCCGCTACGAGAAGCCAATAATCGTTGTGATCAACAAGATAGACCTTGTCCCACCGGAGAGGGTGGAAGAGATAAGGCGGACAATAAAGAAGCGCCTTGAACAGGACGCGATACCCCTCTCCCTGGTCACGTACGAGGGATTCAACGAGCTGATCAGGAGGCTGGCATATTACGCCCAGTACGTCTAGCACCTGCAGATCTTCACCAGAACCTTCCTGTGCCTCGGCCCGTCAAGCTCGATAAAGAGGATTCTCTGCCAGGTTCCGAGGAGCAGCTCTCCGTTCTCTATCGGGACGACGACCTCGGGATTCAGAAAGAGGGCCGCCCTGAGGTGTGAGTGGGCGTTGCTGTCTATGCGGTCGTGGACATAACCCGCTCCTCTGGGAACAAGCTCCTTCATCTTTGCCCTAATGTCCTCCAGCAATCCGCCCTCGTTCTCGTTTATCACCAGTCCCGTCGTGGTGTGGGAGGTAAAAACGACCGCGATGCCGCTGGTAACGTCGCTCTTCCACACCAGGTGCTGGATCTCGTCGGTTATGTCAACGATCTGAAACTTCTCCTCCGTAGGAACCTTAACCTCAAACAGCATCAGCCCCACCTGGTGAGGTTTTTCTTGATTTCCAGCAGAAGTTTGTCCGGGGAGTCCAGGGAACCGGAAACAGTGACTCTGAGGAGAACGGCTGTTTCATACGCATCTATGAGGTCTTTTCTGTTCTTCTCCAAGACCTCCGTGCGGAGGGTTCTGTATATCTCTTCAACCGCGTCTCTGAAGAGCACCTCATCGGAGTACAGTTCCTTGTTCGTCAGAAGGATGGTGATGAGGTAACTGACGAAATCGACCCGGTTCTCTTTTCTGCCTATCAGTGCCTTGAGCCGTTCCATGACCTGACCCTCCCCGGAAGCTCCTGTTCCAGGGCCTTAATGAGTATCTCCGAGACGAGAATCGAGGAGAACCTCGGGTTTCTGACTTCAAGCGCAGCGTCTATAGCCTTCTCGACCTCCCCCCTCTTAACGAGGTGGTGGGCGACATCGGCCATTATTATCGAACGTAACCGCTCATTCCGAATCAGGTTCCCTATCTTCATTGCCCCCTCCAGCTCGCCCCTGATAACGTAGTAGCGGGCGATTTTAGCCCAGACTTCCTCACTGGTTGTGCCGTTCCCTATGGCCCGTACAATTGCCCAGCTGCCTTTTTCGGGCTTCTCAAGGATTTTGTTCATCACGGCCTTTCCGGCAAGGGCCACCTCCTCCTCGTTCATGGCCGAGATGAAGTTCGGGAGAACGTCATGATCCCTCTCAAGGAGCTCCAGGGCCATCTCCACCAGTATTGTCTCCCTGTTGTCGAGACGCCTGATAAGGTCGAGGGCAGGCGTGCCTTCACCGCTGAGGGCAAAGACAAAAGCAAGCTCCACCGTGAAGTCATTTCCAAACTTCTCTATGAGGTCGTTGGCCACTGCCTCAAGCGTGTCTATGTAGTGCCCGAGAACCTCCTTTTCCTTCAGGTAGAAGGCAACTTCCTTAAAGGCCTGTCTGGCCCAGTCCCTGATGCCTATTTCTCTGAGGAGAGATATGGCGTTTTCGTAGCTCTCCAGGAAGAGGTAGGCCTTTATAAGCTCCAGCATTGCCTTGGAGCGGTGGGGCTCGGAGTCGATGTAGTCCACAATGAGCTTGCTCTTCCTGAGCCTGTAGGCCACCTTCAGGCGCTCCTTTCCGATCATGCGTGTGTTCGTGCGGAGGATTTGGAGAAGCATCTCGTTCCTGGCCCCGCGGTTCTCTATCTCCAAGGCATAGGTTATGGCTTCGTTTACATCTCCAAGGGCCAGCATGTACGCCGCGGCGCTCTGCATGAGCATGTCCCGCTGGGGCGCTGGAAGTATCTTGGAGTCCTCCAGAACCCCCAGATATATCCTTTTCGCCGATTTAAGTCCTGCTTTCCCCATGGAATAACCAACGGACAGCAGGGCGCGGAACATCGTCACGGGATCCTCTATCTCCTTGGCGGTCTCAACGGCACGGAGAAATGCGGTTCTGTACAGGTTGTTCCTGGCCTTGGCTAATCTCTCACCAATTTTAGCATATGTTGCAGATTTTATATAGGGGTCTGGAATTACCTCAACGGATGCCAGCACCTCTTTGGCAATCATACGACATATCCCCCGCAGGATTGTAGATTTTACCTAAACTCCTATTTAACATATTACGCGCTTCTTCTTATTAATCTAACCCTCGGAACGTTTTTAAGAACCGGTGTGGAGTGAACGACTATGTACGCTGTGATATTCGGAAAAAATCCCCGTCTGAGTGAGGCAGAGTTTCATGCGTTTGCGAAAAGGTTTAACCTGAAAGTGAATATTATCGGGGCAGACCGTGACTGGATGGTATTTGACTCAAGCCCGAAGGTCGAGAGATACTTCCACTGGCTCGGCGGCTCTCTGAAGCTCGTGAGAATTGTTGGCGAAGGGGAGGACGCGATAGGCGACCTCGAATACGCGAGGCTCTTCACGGTCAGCCTCTACGGTGAGAGCGACTGGAAGCTCTGGCGGAAGCTGGGGAGTGCGATAAAGAGGAAGTTCAAGGCGGAAGGGCCTTCAAAGTTCTTCAAGCCTGCTAAGACCTACGCAATGCCGGCGGAACTCATCCTCAAGGGCTTCCCCGAAACCAGGGACTTCGTCTTCCTTTTTCCCAAGGATGGGAGCTTCTGGGTCGGTGAGACTGTTAAGGTTGCCGACCCCTTCGAGCTGAAGAAGCTCGATGTGGAGAGGCCGGTTCAGAGACCCATCCTCTCTATTCCGCCCAGGCTCGCGAGGATAATGGTGAACCTGACGGAAGTGAGAAAGGGCTCGTTCCTAGACCCATTCTGCGGCATAGGGACCATTGTCCAGGAGTTCGTTCTTCAGGGATTGAACGCCTACGGTAGCGACCGCGACCCTGAGAGGATACGGGACGCCAAAAAGAACCTTGCATGGCTCAGGAAAGAGTTCCGGCTCAAGAACTCGGCCCACCTTGAGGTCTGCGACGCGAGGAAGCTCAAGAGGTGCTTCCGCCAGCGGTTCGACGCTGTAGTTACTGAACCCTACCTCGGAAAGCCCCTCAGGAGAAACCCTACTAAGGGTGAGGCAATAAAGCTCGCCAACGAGCTGGACAGACTTTACTACCCCGTTTTCGAGAGCTTTGCCGATGTTTTGAAGAGGAACGGAAGGGTCGTCTTCGTCTTCCCTGCCTACAAGCTGAGCGGCGGGGGGATATACAGAAAAGACAGAAAGTGGCTCGGTAAGCTCGGCTTTGAGGTTCTGGGGAGGTACACCGACCACGAGGAGAGGCACAGGCTGGTGAGGGACATCCACGTGCTGAGGTACAGGGGTTAGCCGATAAGCCTCTCGTGCTCCTGCTTTATGCAGCGGTGGGCAACCGCGATTAAGCCCGCTTCCCTGGCCTTTTTGAAGGCATCCCTGCTGTACGTGTTGAACTGGAACCAGACGACCTTCGCGCCCTTCTCTATCGCCTGTCCGACGTAGTCCATCGTGAACTCCGGCCTTACGAAGAGGTCGACTATCTCTACGTCATCGGGGATATCGAGAACGCTCGGATAGCACTTTCTTCCGAGGACTTCATCGTAGCGCGGGTTCACCGGATAGACCTCGTAGCCGTGCTCAAGCAGGTAGCGCATGACGTCGTTGGAGGCGCGCTCCGGATTTGGAGAGGCCCCAACGAGGGCTATCTTCCTGTAGTTCGTCAGTATTTCCCTAATTTCATCGTCGCTAAGCCTGTCAACTGGCATTATCCTGACCATACCATCACCGGAGGGGTTTGGAAGCCAACCTTTAAAGCTCTAACCGAGAAGTTTCTCCGGTGATAAAATGGCGCTCTACGAGGAGACACTGACGAGCAGGGTGTTTCAGATCATCATGCTGGCCCCAATACTAGCGATGTTTGCGGGCCTCTATGCGACGTATCGGGCAAACGAGGGCGTTGAGATAATGCTCGCAACCACGGTGGGCGTTGTGATTCTGCTCATAGATGTAATGGCGATTAAAATCGAGATAGACGAGCGCGAGCTGCGGATTAGGGGCATCCTGGGGCTTGTGGTCAGGAAGACCGTTCCCATCGAGAACATCGCGAGCTTCCGGGTTGGAGAGGGCTGGAGTTCCTGCTACGGGACGATACACTTCAACCTGCCTGCCAGGGGCTGCATCACGATACACCAGAAGAAGGGATGGACTGTTTCCTTCACGACCAACAACCCGGAGGAAGTCGCGAGGGTTCTGGCTACTCTCGGCGTTCCACGAGAACCTTAGTGCCCTGAACTGAGATTATCCTGACCTCCTCGCCCCTTTTGGCGGTTCCGTTTAAACATTCCGCCTTCCAGAGCTCACCGTCGAGTTTAACGACCCCCTCGGGGGAGAGGTCTTCCACAACCAGAGCCGTTCTTCCCATCAGCCTCTCGGGGCCAATCTCCGGCCTCCTGTCCGCACCACCGCCGAGAACGAAGGGCGCTATCAGGAAGTCCTTGACCAAAAGAAGGGACATCACAAGCAAGCCCGCCCAGAGGGGTATCTCCACACCTATTTCAGGGAGTATCAGAAAAATGAAAACACCAACAATAATTTCATCGGCCATCAGTGCGAGGAGCTTGAGGAGGTTACTGGCCCTTCTACGCCACATCCCTAGACCCCGCCAGCCAGCCACTTCCAGTGGGGGTTCAGCTCGATTATCGTCCACCACTTCTTAAGCTCCTTTCTTGCGGTTTTGTAGTCGGGGTAGAACCTTCCCACCAGCTCCCAGAAAGCCCTGGAGTGGTTCATGTACTTCAGATGGGCAAGCTCATGGATTACAACGTACTCCCTGAGTTCGGGCGGAATCGCTATGAGGCGGATGTTGAAGTTCAGGTTCCCCCTGGGAGAACAGCTCCCCCAGCGGCTCTTCTGGTGGCGGATGTAGACCTTTCCCGGCTGGATGCCCATCTTTTCGGAGTACTCATCCACGATGGGGAGGAGCTCCTTCCGGAGGAGCTTCTTGAGGCACGAGAGAACCTCCTCCCTGCTGGGTGAGAGGAAGACCGTCTTGAACTTCGTATGCACCTTGGCCTTCCTGCCCTGAATGACCTGGTAGAACTCGCCGTTGATGGGAAAGCCCGACTCTGCTATCTCGCGGAGGCCGTCTATCTCGGCCAGTTTTCCCTCTAGCCAGCCCCTGTGCCTCTCAATCAGGCTATCGACGTCGAATCCATCGGGGGCGGTGACCAGGACCGTCCCGTCCGGCCTCACCTCAAGCCTTGCATACTTGACCGGCCGACGGCGAACCCTCAACCTCATGCCGCTCACCTTTTAAGGAGAATGGATAAAAAGTCCTTATGAAGGTTCGGGTTATAAAGAGGCGCGCCAGGAGCATCTACACCAAATCGAAAATCCCGGGCGTGGAGTGGGCGGTCAACCAGTACGTCGGCTGCGCCTTCGCATGCGAATACTGCTACGCAAAGTTCCTGACCCGGTGGAAGGACTACGGGGAATGGGGGAGATGGGTCGAGGTCAAGACCAACGCACCCGACCTGGCAAGGAGGCATGTTTCTGGGAGCGTCGTCATGTCGACGGTGAGCGACCCGTACCAGCCGATAGAGGCCGAGCTCAAGCTGACAAGACGGGTTCTCCGCTACATGGACAAGAGGAACGAACTTTCAGTGCTCACCAAGTCGCCCCTCGTTACGAGGGACATCGACCTCTTCAAAGAGTTCCGGACGATAGAGGTGGGCCTGACGATAAACGGCTTCACGGGGAGAGAGAAGAGGCTCTTTGAGCCCCTTACACCCCTCCACGAGGCGAGGGTGAGCGCACTGAAGGAGCTGAAGGAAGCCGGCCTGAAGACCTACGTCTTTGTCAGCCCGATAATCCCCGAGATAACGGACGTCTCCGCCATAGTCGAGGACACAAAGGGCTTTGCTGACTACTACTTCTTCGAGGTGCTCAACCTCCGCGCCTCTGGCAGGGAGTTCCGGGAACTCCTCCGCGATGAGTACCCGGAAAGCCACGAGGTTCTGACCGATGAGGAGAAGTTCGAGGAGTTCCTATGGGGGCTGAAGAAGGAGATAAGGTCACTGGGAGTAAAGGCCGAGGGGATAGAGACTCACCGGAGAGGCTGGGAGTTCGTGGAGCCCTGATTCACCATGTCGGAGACAGCAGGGCACCCCCGTAGGCCAGCCAGAGCAGGAGCGCCGTTGAGAAAGGGACGGTGAACTCATCGTAGGCCGAGGGCAGGGGGAGGCTTTCGAGGAAGGTAGCGACCAGCCCGATTCCCACCAGGAGGGCAGGGGAAGCGTCAAGATTGAGAACCCAGTGGCTTGCCCGGAGCGCAATCAATGAGACCGCGAGCATTACGATGCTCCCAATGAGGGTCTTTCTCTGGTTCCACGGGATTCTCGGTCCGCCGAGGAGCTGGCCGGCTATGGCGTTGCAGCAGTCTCCGAAGGTCGAAACCCACAGCGCCGAGAGGGCCGCTATTTTCGGAAAGACCGTGCAGATTATCCCCGCGGTGACCCAAAAGAGGAAGCTGCCGAGGTAGTTGTCTGCCTCGTCCTCCCTCGCCATCGTCCTGTAGCTCAGGTCGGCTATGGGTACGGTAAGATTCCAGCCGCGGAGGAGCTTGAGGTGCTGGAGCGTGTAGAGAGAGGCAAAGAACCAGACGACGACGAGCGTAACCCACTTCGGGGTGAACACTATTATTGGGGCCCCGAGGATTCCCGGGAGGACGTGCCAGCCCTTTCTCACGAGCTCCCTTCGTGGAACGCGGTTCATGATTTCACCCGTACTGATTCCACACGCCCGTATTTATCGCTTTTCCCGCGATAACTATAAAAAGGCATAATCATAAGGACACCTATGCAAGTAAGGTTTGAGAGGATCATTCCCCTCGACGATGACGACGCCCAGAGAGTGAAGGAAACCTTACTCAGGCTGAGATTTGTACACTACATTCAAGGCGCGAATGGGGAAATCTGGGGCTACGCGCCGAGATATATCAAAGAACGCTACGAGACCCACTTTTATCTGATCGACTTTTCAGAGAAGAGCTTTCTAATAGCTTCAACGGTTCCCCTGAAGATCCCAATCCCCGGCAGAAGGGTTATATCGCTGGAGGGAAGCAGGAAATCCGTCGCCAGAAGGATAAGACTGCACCTCACGGATCCACTGAGCAGGAATGTCAAACTCCAGAGAACCATCGGCCTGAACATCACATCGCTCCTGGGCCTTGCCCTCCTCGGCGGAGTTCTCCTGTGGTTAAACCCATACATCTTCGCACTAACTCTCCTGATATTGACCCTCGGATTAATTCCTGGAAACTCCAAAGTCGCAATCAGACACGGGGAGAAGATTATGATTTTCAAGAAAAATAAAAGGGCCCACAGAACGGCCTCTCTGCTCGCTGGAATGCTTTATCTCATACCCGTTGTAAAAACCTTCCAGGAAATATTCAAACACCAAAGACATCAGGGTTTTCGCGGCGCTCCTTTTGGTGAGCACTCCGGTGATAATCCTCGCCCTCATGATTCTGTATTTCCAGAGAGAGTGGCGGGATCTCGTATGACCGCTATCACCAGCGAGTTCACGTTCGTCCCGGTAGGCCCGGTCTTGAGGAGCGCACCCACTCTTTCCAGCGCCCGGTAGGCGTCGTGCCTCTTCAGGGCTTCCTCGACGTCGATTCCAGCTTTCTTAAGTTCTTCCAACGTCTTTCCATCGACGATACCACCTGCTGCATCGGTAGGCCCGTCCGTCCCATCGGTATCGACGGCCAAAACAACTGCATTCAGCCCGGCTATCTTCCTGGCAACGCTCAGGGCGAACTCCTGGTTTGGCCCGCCGAGGCCGGCTTCTCCTTCAATCGTCACCGTCCACTCGCCGCCGGCTATGAGGACGGCCGGCTTTGGAACCGGGCGGTCGTATCTGGCTACCTCCTGGACTATCGAGCCCACCGCGAGTGCCACCTCCCTGGCCTCGCCTTCAAGGGTCGTGGTTAGCAGCAGGGCGTTGTAGCCGAGTTCCCTAGCTTTCGCCAGCGCCGCCTCACACGCCATCCTGCCGCTTCCGACTATGAAGTTGTGGACGTTTGGGAGGTCTTCCTTGAGGGTCTCCTCGGCCTTCCCTTTGAGTCCCAGCTCGATGTGCCTCTTAACGCTCTCCGGCAGCTTCTCCCAGACGCCGTAGAGCTCCAGGATTCTGAAGGCGTCCCGGAAGGTGGTGGGGTCCTTCACGGTCGGGCCCGATGCTATGGCCTCAAGCGGGTCGCCCACGACGTCCGAGAGGATGAGGCTTATCACAGTCCCCCTAACGCGTTTCGCCAGCTTGCCGCCCTTGACGGCCGAGATGTGCTTTCTCACGGTGTTTATCTCGTATATTTTGGCACCGCTTTTGAGTAAAAGCTCGTTCGTCCTGATCTTGTCCTCCAGGGTTATCCCTCTCTCGGGGAGGAGGAAGAGCGCAGAACCGCCGCCTGAGATAAGGACAAGGAGAACGTCATCCTCTCCAACCTTTCCGGCCAGTTTGAGGCCGAGCTTTCCACCCAAAAGGGAGTTCTCGTCCGGAACGGGATGGCCGGCCTCGATGATCCTCAGTCTTTCCGTCCTGGGACAGTTCTCGGCGTAGCCGTACTTGGTGATTATCACTCCCTCCTCGATGCGCTCCCCGAGGAGGTCGGCGACGGCCCTTGCCATGGAGCACGCGGCCTTGCCGAAGGCGAGGAGGTAGACCTTCCCGGACAGGGGAAATTCCTCACCAGAGACTGTCAGGCGGTTCCCATCGAAGTTAATGCCCCTCCTCACCGCCCGGTAGGGATCGGAGCTTTCAATGGCTGCCCTCATGATGTCCAGTGCGGCCGTTCTGGCGTCCATCTCCCTCCCCCTGCAAAAGAGTTCACTCAAAGAGGATAATGCGCTCGGCCTCTATGTCCTCCAGGGAGGCGTTCCAGCCACCCACCACGTGCCTCTCACCATCTTCAGTTTCCACCGTTATGTTCGAGATAACTTTGCCCTCGTCCTCGTAGAACTCAACGATCCTCCCCACGAGATGAACCGGTTCTCCCGAACGAACGAAGCGGCCAAAAACCTCAACCTTAGCATTCTGAATGCTGAACCGCCGCAGGTCTGAAACAAGCTCCCTTATGTGGATGTACTCCCTCGGGAGCCTGAGTGCCCGCTCCTCCCTGTAAACGACCCTACCCGTTGGCCAGAGGGCATGGTAGAAGTAGCGGTCAAGCATGAAGAGGAGGTTGTTGTCGTGTATGACCAGCCCGTAGCCATGGAGGGAACTGCCGGCAGTTAACGCCTCGTAGGGGAGGTATATGCCCATGTCCCTGTCCTGAATTATGATTATGGGGTCAGGAACTTCACGCATACGGATTTCTGTCGCGATGGGGGACACCTCACCCTCGCCGTAAACGAAGAGGTTTATCCTCACGGAGTCCCTCTTCACGCCGAGGTCGTCCTTAAGCCTGTCGAGGAGCTCCATAGGCACTGCAATGCTGAGATGAAACCTGCTGTTCTTTATCGCCCGCCTGATGTATTCCTCCAGGGTTATCCTGCTCTTGACCACCGTGACGCTTCCGATTTCCCCACGGGGGGTGTAGAGCTTCTCCAGGGCGGCCTTGAGAGTCTCTATCTTTTCATCGTAGCGCCTCTTTATGGCATCCATGACGCTGTCGGGACTGAGGGGAATGACCTGCTTCGGCCGTCCCTGACTCGTTGTCACGAAGCCCTTGGCCATGAGCGTTCTTATCACGTCGTATATTCTGGGCTGAGGAACCTTTGAGAGCGTCGCGAGTTCCCCCGCCGTGAGGGGGCCGTTCCTGATGAGGGTAAGGTACGCCCTAACCTCGTACTCGTTCAGGCCGAGCTCCTTGAGCAGGGACTTTATCTCCTTCTCCTCCATAGGCAGGCCTCAGATTATCGCTTTTTCAGTGGCCTTGTCGAAGATATGAAGGTTGTCAAGGTCGATCTCTATTTTAATCTTTTCCCCGATGGGTAATGGTATATGTCCGGGCAGCTTTATCTTGATGATGTTCCCACCGACCTTGGCGTGCACTATGGTGTCCGTCCCAAGGGCCTCAATGAAATCGACGACTCCGTCTATCTCGACGCTCCTGGTCACGTGCTCCAGGGTGGATACCCCCTTCACTGTCATGTGCTCCGGCCTTATGCCCACCAGAACATCCTTCCCAAGGTAGTCAAGGAGTATATCCCTGAAATCCTCGGGCAGGGGTATCCTGAAGCCGTCCCCTTCGAGGACTATGCCCCCGCTTTCCACAAGGCTGGCGTCCAGCAGGTTCATCTCAGGTGCGCCGATAAAAGTTGCCACGAAGACCGAGTTCGGCTTCAGGTAAACCTCCGTGGGGGGTCCTACCTGAAGGAGCCTCCCCTGGTTCATAACAGCTATCCTGTCTCCCATGGTCATTGCCTCAACCTGGTCGTGGGTAACGTATATCGTCGTGACGTTCAGCTTCGTCTGGAGCTTCTTTATCTCGGCGCGCATCGCCACCCTGAGCTTTGCGTCGAGGTTGCTTAACGGCTCATCCATAAGCAGAACATCGGGTTCTACCACTATGGCCCTCGCAACGGCGACGCGCTGCCTCTGGCCGCCACTCAGCTGTCCCGGGTAGCGGTCGAGGAGCTCCTCTATCTGAAGCAGTTCGGCCGCCCACTTGACGCGCCGTTTTATCTCGTCTTCGGGATACTTCTTCACTTTTAGGGGAAAGGCTATGTTGTCGAAGACCTTCATGTGCGGCCAGACGGCGTAGCTCTGAAACACCATCGAGATGTTCCTGTCCTTGGGAGGCAGGTACGTGACGTCTCTGTCCCCAAAGTATATCCTGCCCTCGGTGGGCGTCTCAAGGCCAGAGATCATCCTGAGCGTTGTGGTCTTTCCGCAACCGCTCGGTCCGAGGAGGACGAGAAACTCCCCGTCCTTTATCGTAAGTGTGAGATCCTTTACCGCCTCGAAGTTCCCAAACCTCTTGGTTATGCCATCAAGTTTGACCTCAACCATGGTAACACCTCACTTGAGCGTTATACCCCACATCGTGACCAGATACCTCCTGGCGAACAGGATGAACAGCATCGCCGGGAGGGTCATTATGAAGGCCGCCGCGAACTTGTAGTAATCGGGGGCGGCACCACCACTTGAGCCTGCCATTATCGACAGTATCTGGGCCGGCAGAGTTCTGTTGTTCAGAGTGAGAATCGATGCAACGAAGACCTCGTTCCAGCTCATGACGAAGGTGAACATCGCCGCCGCGGTAAGTCCAGGCATCGCCAGCGGCAGGGTTATTTTCCTGAAGGAGCCGAACCTGGTAAGGCCGAAGACCATTGCTGCCTCTTCGTATTCCGTCGAGACGCCGGCAAAAATGCTCGACGTTATGAGGACAACGAATGGAAGCGCCATTGCAGCGTGGGCGAGGGCGACACCGAGAAGCGTATCCGCGAGGTGCAGATCGATATAGAGAACCAGCAAGGGTATCGCCATGACCGGAATAGGGAACATCCTGAGGGCGATTATTAAGAGTTTTATGTGATCCCTTCCAGGGAAAATGTACTTGGAGATCGAGTAGCCCGCAGGGACACCAAGAACGAAGCTTATCACGATGGTCATTACGGCCACTATTATGCTGTTCTTTATCCCGTCCCACGCGCCGAGGGTGAAGAGTATGGTGTTGACGTACTCGGTGGTAAAGCTCGTTGGGATTATCTTTGTGGGGTCGTAGTAGTCAGCCTTGCTGGTGAATGCATAGAGGAAGGATATCACGATGGGCACCAGTATCCACACGACGGCCGTGAAAACGGCGGTGTAGAAACCTATCTTCTTGAGGGCGTACTTGGTCTCGTCGTTCATTCTCCCACCTCCAGGTACTCAGCGCGCAGGAATTTGATATATAGGGCACCGAGCAGTATGGAGAGACCGGCTATGACGAGGGCATACACCGATGCCACGCCCGCATCTTTTATCTCCGTGAGCTGGTAGTAGCCTTCACCGGCGAGAACGGGGATGTCCCTGCCGGCAAGTATCCAGACTACACCGAATATCTGCATTGCGAAGAGCGTCCTTATTATGAGCGCGCTCTGTATGCTGGGCTTCAGGAGGGGCAGAACGATGCGCCTGAGCTTGGTCCAGTAGCTGGCGCCGAAGACCTCTGCGGCCTCAAGGTACTCCTTGCTTATCATCTGGAGGCCCGCGAGGATTATCACGAAGACTATCGCCGTGGAGCGCCACAGCTCCGCTATGACTATCGCAAAGAACTCCCTCGTGCGGTACTCATAACCGAACATGTAGATGGGCTGGGTTATAATGCCCAGATTCATGAGGAGCTTGTTTATGAAACCGTAAGGGGAGAGCATGGAGTACCATATCAAACCGGCCGCCACGTCGCTTATAGTGAGGGGGATTATGAGGGCATAGAGGGCGGCATCCTTACCCTTAAACACGCGGTTCATGAGGAGAGCAAGAACGACCGCGAGGGAGACCTGAATCGGGACTATAACACCGGCAAGAGCAATGGTATACTTAAACGCGCTCCAGAAGTAGTAATCGCTAAACGTCCTCCTCCACACTTCAAGGGAGAGCGCCCCGTTCTGGGTGAATGCGAGGTACAGGGCCTGAATAAGAGGGTAACCAACAAAAAACAGCAGGTATGCAAGGGCGGGTAAAATTAAAAGATAGGGAACGAGAGAGCGCCGTTCCATGGCCATCCCTCACGGCACTGGCGCACCAATGTCCTCAAAGAGCTTGACTAGGTCGGGCTTGATCTCCTTGGTAACGGTTGCTGGGTCCTCGTTGTTGAGGACTATCCTCTCGAATGCCTGCTTGTAGTACTCCTTGAACTGTCCGCCCTTGTCTCCAAGGTTCGGTATCATGACGACGAGTGCGTCCTTGGTGCTGGCCTGCGCCTGAACTCCCTGGGCAAGTATCTTGAGCGGCCCCTCAGGCAGCTTTCCGCTCGCCTCCTCAACGGTCGGGAAGAATCCCGTCTTCTCAAGAACCTTGACCTGCGTGTCAGGCTGGGTCAGGTAGTCTATGAGCTTCCAGGCCTCCTCCTCATGAGGCGCTCCCTTGGGTATGGCAAGGCCCGCAAGGACGACGATGAATCCCCTGCCCTTCGGCCCGCGTGGAACGGGAACAACGACGAACTGGTCAGGTTTGGTCTCAATGGCGTTCTTAATCCTCGCCGTGTGGTCCCAGGCTATCATGACCTCGCCCTTAAGGAGCGGGTCTGCCATGGCATCCCAGGTGGTGCTCGATGGGTGAACGTAAGGCCAGAGCTCCTTGAGGTAGTTCCACATCTCCACTGCTTCTGGACTGTCGAATTCCTTGGCCTGATAACCGGTGTAGCTCGGATAGAGATAGCCGTGAAGGAACCTGACAAAGAGTCCATTTGGTCCGGCCGGGAAGCCGAGCTGCGGCTGACCGGTCGCTTCCTCCAGGTTCTTTGCCCACTGGAGGAGGGCGTCGTACGTCCACTTGTCCGTGCCCTTGATAACGTCATCCTCCGTGAGCCCAGCAGGGAGGTACTTGAAGGCATCCTTGTTGACGACCATGACATAGGTAGCGCTCATCCAGGGCACGTAGACCTTCTGGCCGCGGATGTATGAGTACTGCTCGAAGGTGCTGATGAAGGTTCTTCCCTCAAGCTTGGGCATCTTGCTCAGGTCCTCAAGCCAGCCTTTGGAGGCCATGTAGTCCATACCACCGTGAAGGTCACCTATGACATCAATGGTGACCTTTCCCGTCTGCATCTCGCCCTCAAGCCTCGTAACCATATCCGTGTAGGAGATGGGGACGAAGTTGACTTCGATGTTCGTCTCTGATGTAAAGCCCTTCAGAAGGTCTTCCTGAACGAAGGCCCTCTCCTCTGGCGGGTTCAGCTGTGTTGACAGAAACGTCACTGTCACCTTAGTCTCCCCTCCGGGGGAGATACAGCCGCTGGCCACCACTGCGAAAACCACAATACCTGCCAACAAAAGTCCAAACAACCTCTTCATGGGACATCACCCGATACCTCAAGTAAGGTACTTCAACGAACTTATGTGAACAACATATATAAGATTTGTGTTTAAAACCACTGAAAGTGGTTGTATTTACACAAAAGTAAAAGTTTGAGATTAAAGCCTGGGCTTCACGGTTCTACCCTTCCGGGAGGATTCGTAAGCCGCGAGGATTATGGCAAGATTCTTCTTGGCATCCTCCCCCGTTATGGGAATCTCCCGATCTTTGAGCACGGCCTCCGTGAATGAGTTCACTATCCCCCTGACGTCCGGCCTGTCCCAGTATATCTTTTCGGCCCTGTCCTGATAGACCGTGAAGTCCGGATATGCGGTTCTGACATCTAGGAAACCCTCCCTGCCAACGAGGTAGTACTTTATCTCGATGCCGTAGGAGTAGCCCCTCGGGTTGCCCCAGCCCGCGGTAAGAACCGCCAGAACACCCTTCTTGAACTCAAGGACGGCCGTCCCTATATCGTCCACCGGGAATCCGTATATTTTGCTCCCTATGTCAGCGTAAACCTTCTTGGGCACGTCTCCGGTGAGCCAGAGGAGGGAGTCAACGCCGTGAGGAGCTGTGTCCATGAAGCCCCCGCCGCCCGACTTCCTGACATCCAGGAACCAGCTCATGTCGAGCCCCTGGAGGAATATCGGCGGCTTGACGTTTTCAGAAATCGTTTGTATGTACTCCAGGGCACCTATCTCCCCGGCATCAATCATCTCCTTGGCCTTCCTGAGGGGATCGGTAAAGCGCGGGTTGAAGGGCAGCATAAGCCTAACTCCCGCCTTTTTAGCGGCCCTTATCACCTCATCCGCGTCCTTGAGGTTCAGGGCGATGGGCTTCTCAAGGAGTATGTGCTTGCCCTCCTCAGCTGCCCGGATGGCTATTTCCTTGTGTCTGTACGTCTCTATGGCAACGTAAACCGCCTCCACGTTTTCGTCCCTCAGGAGGGCCTCGTAGTTCCTGTAGAACCTCGCCCCGTACTTCTTAGCCTCCGCCCTTGCCACGTCAGAGTTCGAGCCGTCGCCGGATATAGCGACGAGCTTTGTTCTCTTGCCCCCCGCAATCACAGAGGCAAAACGAAGGGCATGCGGGTGGGCGTAGCTTATTATTCCGAAGCTGAGCTTCCTCATATCTCAACCACCTCCCCCTTCCGGGCGCTTTCCTTGGCCATCTCTGCAATCTTCAGCGCGACCAGGCCGTCCTCCGCCGTGACCACTGGCTCCTCCCTGCCCTTGATGCAGTTAAAGAAGTGTCTCAACTCCCTCTCGAAGGCATCCGGGAAGGTCGAAAGGAGCGGTGAGAAGCGGGGCATCTCAAAGTTGGCCTTGGCAACGCCGACCACCGGTGTGTCCAGAGGGGTGTAGCGTATCCTGCCGTTCTTTCCGATGATGTCAACGTGGTGGTAGAACACACCGTAGCGTGAGGGGTACGGATACGCCCAGCTGACCTCCGCTATGCCCGTCTTCCCTCCCTCGAACGCTATCATCATCATGAAGTGGTCGAACGTTCCGTTCGCCCTTGCCTCCTCCTTGATGGACTTTCCAACGGCATAAACGCTCACCGGCTCGCTCTCGAAAAACCAGCGCAGGAAATCCGTGACGTGAACCCCCAGGTCAACGGCAACGCCGCCGCTCCTGTTCTCGTCCCAGTACCAGTAGTCCTTCGGGAAGGGGAGGTTCTGGACTTCGGCCTTTCTGATGTGCATGGGAAGGATGTTGCGCTTCTTTATGACTTCCTTCATCTGAATCCACCTGAGGTCAAAGCGCCTTACATGGCCAACGAAAAGGTGCAGGCCCTCCTTTTCCGCGGTCCTTATCATTTTCTCGGCCTCTTCGACGGTGAGGGCTATCGGCTTCTCGACTATGACGTGCTTTCCAGCCTTAAGTGCCGCGAGGGCCAGCTCAGCGTGGGTGTAGGTTGGTGTGAGGATTTCCACGACGTCGAGGTCAATGTCAAGAAACTCATCAAGGCTCGTGAAGGCTTTCGCCCCAAGCTCCTTAGCACCTTCCTTGGCTCTGGCCGCGTCTATATCCATGCAGGCAACGACCCTAATCCCCTCTATCCCCCTCAGCGCCCTCTTGTGGGCGAGGTTGAATATGTTTCCACAGCCTATCACTCCTACCCTCAGCTCCATGGGCATCGCCTGATTCCAGTACGGTCGAAAGGTATATAACCCTTTTCAAAATAAACCACTTTAAATGGTTGTAACTTATGAGGGTGGAGAAGATGAGGGTTATCGTTGGGATTCCCAGTTACAACAACGGGGAAACAATTTCTTTTGTCGTGAAACAGGCTGCAGAGGGGCTGAAAAAATATTTTGGCGGTGGGATCGTCGTCAACGCCGACGGGGGGAGCACCGACGGGACGAGGGATGCAGTGCTGAAAACAAAGGTTCCGGATGGGGTGGAAGTCCACAGCTTCATCTACAGGTGGCCCATCCCTGGAAAGGGAAGCGCCATGAAGGAGCTCATGGAGTTCGCCCTCGGGAGGGACGCAGATGCCATAGTGTTCGTTGACAGCGACCTGAGGAGCATAACGCCGGAGTGGATATACCGCTTCGCCAGGCCCATAGAAGAAGGCTATGACTTCGTGGCACCGCTGTACATAAGGCACAAGTGGGACGGCACGATAACCAACAACATAGCCTACCCGATGACGGCTTCGCTCTACGGGAAGAACGTCAGGCAGCCGATAGGCGGGGACTTCGGAATAAGCAGAAGGCTCATGGAGGTCTACCTTGAAGACGAAGATGTCTGGAAGACCCACGTTGCCCGCTTTGGGGTGGACATATTCCTGACGACGACGGCCATAGCGAGGGGCTTCAAAATCATCCAGACGGCCCTGGGAATGAAGATACACGACCCCAAAGACCCGGCGGCCTCGTTAGGCCCCATGTTCAACCAGGTCGTTGGGACGCTGTTCATGCTGATGGGGAGGTATGAGAACGTCTGGAATGGTGTGAGAACAATAGAGCCAGTTCCGGTCTTTGGGGAGCTTGAGAAAGGTGAACCCGAGCCCGTAAAGGTGACCCTGGAGCTTCTTGAGATAAGAGCGAAGGAGCTCTTTGCCCAGCATGAGCCAGTGCTCAGAAGGGCCCTGAGCGAGGAGACCCTCAAGGGGGTGAAAGAAGCTCTCAAGACCTTAGAGTTCGACGACAGGCTCTGGAGCCACGTCCTCTACGACGGAGCGGTGGCGTACAAAAACGGAATCCTAACCGAGGCCGAGCCCCTAGTGCCGCTGTACTTTGCAAAGACGGCAGATTTCGTCAAGAGGACGATTGACATGAGCACGCTTGAGGCTGAAAAACTGATAGAGGAGAGGGCAAGGATATTCCTTGAAGAAAAGGACTACCTCTTGGAGCGCTGGTAGAGCTCCCTGAACTCCCTCATCAGGGCCACTTCTTCCATTTTTGGAACGCTCCAGGCACCCCTAAGGGTCGTTGAGAGCGCCGCTATGAGGTTTGCGAAACGGCCGATTTTTCTGAGGTGTTCCTCCTCAATGGTCCCCGCACCGAGCAGGTTCGAGTAGTGCAGGCCAGCCAAGAGGGCGGCTGTAAAGGCATCTCCAGCCCCTGTGGTGTCGAGAGGCTCAACCCTATAGGCCGGCACGTGAATCCTGACACCCCCGCTCGTCAGCTCGCTGCCCTTCTCACCCAGAGTTACCGCGAGCAGTTTGAAGTCGAAGTCATCGAGGCTTACCCCGTTGTTTCTGAGGTACTCCAGCTCGCCGTCGCCGAGCTTGACGATATCGGCCAGTTTCAACGCCCTCTCTATGTCCCTCAGCATTTCCTCCTCCCTTCCGCGCCAGAGGTCGGGCCTTATGTTGACGTCGTAGCTCAGCGGAACCTTCCCCTTAAGTCCCCCTAAAACTCCGAAGAGCGTTGAGCGCGAGGGCTCCCTGGCGAAGAGCACGGTTCCGAAATGAACGACCTCCGCGTTCTCAAGAAGGACCGCCTCCACGTCCTCAGGCTTTAGGTTGAAGTAGGCAACGCCGTCGTAGAGGATGAACTCCGGCTTGGCGCCGATCAGCTGGACGAAGACGACACCGGTGTGTTTTTCGGCGTCCCTGGATATGTATGTCTTCACACCCTCGTCACGGAGCCTTTCGAGCAGGAAGTCCCCAAAGGGGTCGTCACCGACCTTGCTTACCAGCGCGCTCTCAACGCCGAGCCTCGCGAGTCCGACGGCAACGTTGGCGGGGGCACCGCCGGGATGCTTCTCGAAGGACTTCACGTCCTTCAGCTTTCCCTCCTGGAGGGCTATGAAGTCTATGAGCACTTCCCCAACGGATACGATCACGGCAACCACCTCACTCAAGGCCGAGCTTTTTCCTGAACTCCCTGTACAGCCTCACAAGGTTGCCCTTAGGGTCTGAGTAGTAGTCTTCCGGCACATCTATCTCCACGTTTCTCCTTTTAAGTTCGCCCATCTTTTTCCTGAACTCCCTGATCACAAGTGCTGTCGGCTTCAGGCTCCCGTCGCTCCTCAGGAGGCCAAAGAACCTCTCATGAACCGCCCTGTCGAGGGGAGGCCTGTCCCATACGCTCTCGTGATAATCGGCGAAGTTCCAGTAGAACGCACCGAGGGTTCCGAACTCGTAGAGGGCTTTGAGGGTCTCTTCGAGCCATCTCGCGGCGTCCCCCTCGTTTATCAGGTAGTGCTCGGCCTCGTGCTTTCCGGTCACGGAGCGTACCTTTCTGGTCTCCTCCGGTGTCGTCGGCATCCCGAACTCTTCCATTAGAACTTCCTTCCCTCCAAGTGCCCTCGTGAGCAGGCACGCGAAGGGAACGAAGTACGGGTCAAGGGGATCGGTGAAGTCGGTGTAGACCGAATACGCGTGCATGCAGAGGAAGTCGTTTCCCTCGGCGACATCGCCCACGCGGAAGTGCTTGTCCCCCTGGATGTCCTCCTGATGGATGCCGAAGGTTACCGGCTTGCTGGAACTGGCCTTCAGCGTCTCGTAAACAAACCGAACCCATCTTTTCCCGGCCCAGGGAGTGCGGGGAATCCTGACGTTGTCTATCTCGTTGGAGATGTCCCACGCGTACAGCGCCGGATGGTCGTCGAGCTCGGAGCCGACCGTCCGAAGGAGCAGCTCCTCAGCCTTCAAAAGGTCAGGCTCCTCGTAGATGTCCCTCGCACCGAGGTCAACGACCCTCCCGTTTGAGTACGTCAGAAACCGGGGGTGAGGGGTCTCGGAGAGCGTCCACTCCGGGAGCCAGTTTATTCCGCTCATGTGCCCGATGAAGAAGGTCGGCATGACCCCCAGTCCGAGCTCATGCGCTATGTCCATGACCCTCTCCAGGTTCCGGAGGGATTTCTCGTCGACCCTTTCGGGTTCCGGCTGGAAGTCTTCCCATAGCAGGAAAATCCTCACGACATCGAGGTTGAGCTCCTTTATTACCGTGAACTCCTCCCGAACCTCATCCTCCTCAAACTCCTTCCACCAGAACATGGCCTTCCTTCTCGGCCAGTAGTTGACACCGAGGACGAACTCCATACATATCCCTCCAAAAAAGTTTTGAAAGGGCTCAGCCCTTGATTCCGCCGGACACTCCCCTCATGTAGTACTTCTGGAGCACGACGTAGACAGTTATGGGTACTATTATCGCCAGCACTCCTGCTGCCGTCAGCTGTCCCCAGTTGGGGTTGTAGCGGCTTATGAACTGAGTCACGCCGGCGGATACTGGCCACTTTTCCGGCCTCAGCAGGGTTATGGCGAAGAATAGGTCCTGCCACACGAAGATGAACTGCACCACCGCAACGCTGATGACTGCTGGCATCGCTATGGGTAGTATCACCCTGAAGTATATCCCAACGTCACTGAGGCCGTCTATCCTTGCAGCCTCCTCATAGTCCTTGGGAATGGACATGAAAAAGTTGCGGAGGAAGAATATCGTCCATGGAAGCGCGAAGGCCGTGTGAACGAGGATTATGCCGTAATACTGGTCGTACATGTGCAGGTCGCGGAAGAGCCTCAGGAGCGGGACTATGACTGCCTGCTGCGGAACGACCTGGATGGCCACGAGGGTGAGGAAGAGCATCGTCTTTATCGGGAAGCTGAATGAGGTAAAGCCGTAGGCGGCCATTCCGGCGATGAGTATCGGGACTATCGTGGCCACCGTGGCTATCAGGATGGAGTTGAGGATGTTCCTCCAGAAGCCAGCGTCCCACACGCTGACGTAGTTGTTGATGATAAAGTGGGCGTTCCTGAGGTTCCACCAGCCGTTAACTATCTCGTCGAACGGCCTGACGGAGGTCATTATCAGCCCCAGGAGGGGTATGAGGAGCATCAGCCCTATAGTCCAAGCCACGAGATTAATGGTGACCTTGTATCTAGTGCTTACCTTCATGAGCCCACTCCCCTTTCACTTATCATCCTCTTCAGCATCCCTATGGAGAACAGGAACACTGCAACGGTCAGCAACGTCGCTATCGCGGCCGCGTAGCCCCACTTGAACATGCGGAATATCTCGTAGTACACCATGTAGGCCAGCACCGAGAGGTACATCGGCACGGATTCGCCACCGGAGAGCACGTAAACGAGGTCGAAGACCTTGAGTATGTAGATGGAGCTCATCGTGACGACGACTATTAATGCGGGCTTCAGCAGGGGCAGTATGACGTATCTGAAGCGCTGCCAGGGGTTTGCACCGTCAATAACCGATGCCTCAAGAACCTCAACGTCGAGCCCCTCCAGTCCAGCCAGGAACACGGTGGTCGAGAAGCCCTGCCACGCCCACAGGGAGCCTATTATAACGAAGTATATCGCCGTGCTGGGGTCCTGAATCCATGCCCTGGGCTCAATCCCAAAGACGCTCAGAACGTGGTTGACGATACCCGCGTTGGGGTCCAGGAGCAGCATCCAGACGATACCTACGACGGTAAGGGGCATCACCATTCCGAGCATAACGAAGCCCCTGAGCAGGTTGCGCCCCACAACGGCGCTGTTGTGGAGGAGGAGCGCAAAACCAAGGCCGAGCATGGTCACAAAGGGCAGGAAAACGATGAATATGAATATGTTGTTCTTCACCGACGTCCAGAAGAGCGGGTCACCCATCATGGTTCGGTAGTTATCGAGTCCAACGAACTGGGGCTGGGTGAAGCCGTCCCACTTGGTGAACCCCAGGTAGAACGTG
This sequence comes from Thermococcus sp., assembly GCF_015521605.1. Taxonomy (NCBI): domain Archaea; kingdom Methanobacteriati; phylum Methanobacteriota; class Thermococci; order Thermococcales; family Thermococcaceae; genus Thermococcus; species Thermococcus sp. The sequence goes on along the minus strand of NZ_WANV01000032.1, from coordinate 21,588 downwards.
TTGAAAATCGGATAGAGTATAAAAACTAAAAGGAGGATGAAGGCGGGCATCATCAGGATCAGGAAATCCTTGCTGAGCCAGTCCCTCCTTCCGCCCATCTCAGGCACCTCATGAGCCGTAGTACTGTTCTGCGTACTGTTCAAGCTCCTGGGCTATCTGCTGGTAGTTGTCCGGGTTGGCCCAGAGCTCGAAGAGCTTGTCCCAGATTATCGGCTGGAATCCTGATGGAGCGTTATCGTCGAGGTCCGGAACCACGGTGTACTTGGCCATCATGTCTATTATCTTCGCGTCAACCGGGTCGTAGGCGCTCTTGGGAACCTGAAGGTTGGGGGCGAGGTAGCCCTTCTGCTCGACCATTATCTTCTGGTACTCTGGACCGGCGAGCCACTTGGCGAGCTCAAAGGCGGCATCCTTGTGCGGGGCCCCCTTGGGTATGATAACCCAGTCACCACCGGCGACGATGGCAAAGTCTGCGTTGGGGTTGATGACGGGGAACGGAATCAGGTCATAGTCGGTGCCGGGCTGGTATCCCTGGTTCTGAAGCATCAGGTTGATCCAGTTGCCCATGAAGTACATGGCAACCTCTCCCTGGCCGAGCCTGGTAACCTGAACCTCCCATTTCTCACCGATGGCAACCTTGGGGTCACCGTAGCAGCCCTCCTTGAGGAGGTCGCTGAGAACCTTGAAGGCCTCAAGAACCTGCGGGTCGGTCCACTTGACCTTGTGGGTCATGAGGTCGTTGTGAAGCTGAGGACCGCCAACCCTTATAAGAACCGCCTCGAAGATATCACTAAGAGGCCACTTGTCGGCTGCTCCGCTGGCCATGGGCTGGATCCCATTCTGCTCAAAGACCTTACAGACGGCTTTAAGGTCATCGAGGGTCTTAGGTGGGGTCAGGTTGTACTTCTCGAAGTCGTGGACGTTGTACCATATTCCGGGCTTCGCCCAGGCCTTTATGGGAACGGCATAGTAGGTGTCCCCAACCTTCACAGGTTCAAGTAGGTTCTCCATAATGTCGCCTTTATAAGCGTCAACGACGGAATTCATGGGCTCAAGCTGGTTCTTCTGACCGAGCTCGGTAATGAGCGCCGGCCATGGAAGAATCGCTATGTCAAAACCTGGTGAACCGGTGGCGAGCTCCGTGAGAACGGCATCCCTGAGCTTGGACTGAACCACGTACTTTATCTTAACGTTCGGGTGCTCCTGCTCGTAAACTTTCAGGGCATTTTGGAAGTTCTCACCCTCAACTCCACCCCACTGACCATAGACGACTATCTCAACCTGTTCCTGAGTGGTCGTCTGTCCGGGACTGGAGGTTGTCTGCGTGGGGGACGTTCCCCCTCCGGAGATGCATCCCGAAACAAAGGCGGCTAACAACAGCACGCTCAAAAGCAATGCAAACCTTTTGGCATGAAACCTCATAGATAGACACCTCACCAAGGCTGTTCACTAGGGCTGTATACTTTTAGTATATTTATATTTTTCGGAAAGCCCCTGCTAATTTATGTTCATTGTTTCCCAAAAAATTTTGGAGAATATCTAGATAAACAATGGGAAATGCCAACTTTATTTACAAGTCGTCCACTAAAATCCAGGACATATTTCAAAAAACTTTTTATATGTGGATAACCAAACATTTGCCGGACATTCATATACTAAAAGTATACAAAGGAGGAGTATCCGTATGTTCCGAGTTAAGAAACTGCCCCAGAAGAGGATTGAGGACTATTCTTCCGTTGCCGGAGAAGACGCAGTCTCGAAGATCATAGAGAAGGCAGAAAAGCTCTTGGGAGCCAAGTTCGTGCACGTCAACTCAACCGCCTACGGCGGCGGTGTCGCGGAAATACTCCACAACCTCGTGCCCCTCATGAACGACGTCGGAATAAGAGCGGAGTGGTGGGTCATCGAGGGAAGCGACGAGTTCTTCAACGTCACCAAAAGCTTCCACAACGCCCTCCAAGGCAACAAAAACCTCAAACTCACCGAGGAAATGAAGGAACTCTACCTCAAAACCAATGAGGAAAACGCTCAAAAAGCGGACTTGACAGAATTCGACTACGTCCTTATCCACGACCCGCAGCCGGCAGCCCTCATAGACTTCTACGAGAAAAAACAGCCCTGGATTTGGCGGTGTCACATCGACCTGAGCGACCCTAACAGAGAATTCTGGGCGTTCTTGAGGAAGTACGTGCAGAGATACGACAGGTACATCTTCCACCTCCCAGAATACGTCCAGCCGGATTTGAACCCGGAGAAAACCATCATCATGCCCCCCTCCATCGACCCGCTGAGCGAGAAGAACATGGAGCTGAGCGAGTCGGAAGTTCTCAGAACCCTCGAAAGGTTCGACGTTGACCCCGACAGGCCGATTATAACCCAAGTCGCCCGCTTCGACCCCTGGAAGGGCGTGTTTGACGTTATTGACGTTTACAAGCGGGTTAAGGAGAAGATCCCGGAGGTTCAGCTGCTCCTCGTCGGAGTCATGGCGGCCGACGACCCAGAGGGCTGGGTCTACTTCGAGAAAACTCTGAGGAAGATTGGGGAAGACTATGACGTGAAAGTCCTGACGAACCTGACGGGAGTCCACGCCAGGGAGGTCAACGCCTTCCAGCGGGCGAGTGACGTGGTCCTGCAGATGTCCATCAGGGAGGGATTTGGACTGACGGTCACGGAGGCCATGTGGAAGGGCAAGCCAGTGGTTGGCAGGGCCGTTGGAGGTATCAGGTTCCAGGTGGTTGACGGCGAGACCGGCTTCCTCGTGAAAGGCGTGGAGGACGCGGTTGAGAAGACCCTCTATCTGCTGAAGCATCCAGAGGAGGCTGAGAGGCTTGGCATCGGCGCCAGGGAAAGGGTAAGGGAGAACTTCCTCATCACCAAGCACCTGGAAAGGTATTTAGACCTCCTCCTCTCATTTTCTGGGGAGGAGGGGTAAGTATGGAGATCAGCGAGAAGGCCATAACCATGCTGACCAGAATCGGCTTCACGAAGTACGAGGTCATGATATACTGGACGCTTCTTGTTTACGGGCCGAGCACGGCGAAGGAGATATCTGAAAGGAGTGGCGTGCCCTACAACAGGGTTTATGATACCATAGCGTCGCTGAAGGCGAGGGGCTTCGTCAACGAGGTTGAGGGCTCTCCGAAGGTGTACGTCGCGTACTCCCCGAAGATAGCGTTCCTGAAGTTTAAGAGGGACATAGATGGGATCAAGGAGGAGCTTGAGAGGGAGCTCCAGAGGGTCAAGGTAAAGACCGAGGAGAGACCCGGAATCTGGCGCACGAAGGACCTCAACATAGCCGTCGAGATGGTGAAGGAGTCAATAGACTCCAGCTCATACGAGGCCATACTGGTGGCCCCCGAGAAGTTCCTTGAGAAGATAGAGGACAACATAAAGGCGGCCCTCAAGAGGGGAACCACGATATCCCTCTACACAGAGGAACAGATAGACCTCTCGGATTTCGTCAGGCTCGGCAACCTCTACGTGAGGAAGTTCCACAAGCTGAACCACTTCATAGGGATGTTCGACGGCAGGGAGGTCATAGACATCCAGAACATAGGGTTCAGACCGAGGAATCCGCCCAGCTTTAAGGCGACCTATCCGGAGATAATATTCTCCCAGTACAGCTTCATCAGGGAGGCCTTCAAGGAGTCGAGCCTCATACTTGAGGGGATAAAAAACAGGGACGACCTGCGGTTTTTTGCGAGTTTCCACGCCGTGGACATCATAAGGAGGCACCTCAACGACGGCGTCATCTACGCAAAGGTGCTTGGAAGAAACCTCGTCACGGGAGAGGTGGAGGAACTCGAAGGCCGTGTTGTGGGCTACACGGTAGCCCTCGATGAGGGAATAGACAACTTCGACCTGGAGACGGAGAGGGGAATAGTGAAGGTTGGGGGAATGTTTGCGGTTTTGGAAGATTATGAGACAACCATGATCCGGCTGACCGTAGTTTGAGGTGATTTTATGGCGGACGTTAGACTTGTAAACGTGTGGAAGCGGTTTGGGGATTTTGCGGCTGTGAAGGATATGAACCTTCACGTTAAGGACGGAGAATTCATGATCCTCCTCGGACCAAGCGGCTGCGGGAAAACAACCACTCTCAGAATGATATCCGGCCTAGAAGAACCCACAAAAGGCCAAATCTACATTGGAGACAAACTAGTAGCAGACCCTGAGAAGGGAGTATTCGTCCCTCCAAAGGACAGGGACATAGCCATGGTCTTCCAAAGCTACGCGTTATACCCCCACATGACAGTCTACGACAACATAGCCTTCCCCCTAAAACTCAGAAAAATCCCCAAACAAGAAATCGACCAAAGAGTAAGAGAAGTCGCCGAAATGCTCGGCCTGACAGAATTACTCAAAAGAAAACCCAGGGAGCTCTCCGGAGGACAAAGACAACGCGTGGCTTTAGGCAGGGCAATAGTCAGAAAGCCGCAGGTCTTCCTTATGGACGAGCCCTTAAGCAATTTGGACGCAAAACTCAGGGTTAAAATGCGCGCCGAGTTAAAAAAACTCCAAAAACAACTCGGCGTTACCACAATCTACGTCACCCACGACCAGGTCGAGGCCATGACAATGGGTGATAGAATAGCAGTCATAAACGCAGGCGTCCTACAACAAGTCGGCTCGCCAGAAGAAGTTTACGATAAACCAGCCAACACTTTTGTAGCAGGCTTCATTGGAAGCCCACCAATGAACTTCATGGACGCAACAATAACCGAGGACGGTTTCGCCGACTTCGGAGAATTCAAGCTCAAACTCCTGCCCGACCAACTTGAAGTTTTAAGGGAGGAAAACCTAATCGGAAGGGAAGTAATCTTTGGTATTCGCCCGGAGGACATTTACGACGCAATGTTCGCCCAGGTAAAGATTCCCGACGAGAACATGGTGCGCGCAAGAGTGGACATCATCGAGAACCTTGGAAGCGAGAAGATCGTCCACCTGCACGTTGGCGGAGTAACGTTCTTAGGCTCCTTCAGGTCAGAATCCAAAGTCAAAGAAGGACACGAAATCGACGTCGTCTTCGACATGAACAAAGCCCACATCTTCAACAAAAACACAGGAAAAGCAATATTCTGAGGTGGTATCCATGATAGCCGTAGTAACGTTCACTGACCCCCGGCCAACGGCCCTCTCGATTGAGCGCGAGAAGGCCCTGATGGAGAAGCACTCCACCCTCATCGAGGAGCTGAGAAAGGCCGGCTTTGAAGTTCTCGACGTGAACGAGAGGCTTGGAAAATATGAGGCCCTCGAAGCCGGAAGAAACTTCGGGATAGATTCGATGGAGGAGAGCTTCAGGGCCGGTCAGATGATAGCCGGAAGGGGTGTCAGCGGGGTTATAGCCGGCATATGGCACTGGACGGAGAGCAACCTGGTCACGGCGATGGTGAGAGAAGCGAAGAGGCCGCTACTCCTCTACGCCGACGATGACCCGGCCTGGGCCGGAACCACGTGCGTCACCTCGGTAGGGGCTTCGCTGTGGGAGAGCTCCGTGAACGAGTACGCGCTGAACCACGTCCGCCTCAAGGGCGACGTCGAGAAGGTAAAGGCATGGGCGAGGGCCGTCGAAGCGGTGGCCAGGCTCTCCAGGAAGTCCCTGCTCCTCTGGGGTGCACCGTACACCCTCGGGATGGAGCACCTCATGGACGACCTGCCGAGGCTTAAGAGAATCGTCGGTGACTTCATAATGCTCGACCAGTACGTTCTGGTAAGGAGGGCAGAGAAGCTGCTCTCGGACGAAAAGCTGAGGGTCCGCGTGGAAGAGTTCTACGACTGGCTGACCCAGGAGACGACCGTGGAGTTTGACGACATCATGCTCACACCCGAGGCGTTGAGGAGGCAGATAGCCATCTATCTCGCCGCAAAGGAGAGCTGGGGCGAGCAGGCGGATGTTTCGGCCGTCTCGATAAAGTGCCAGCCGGAGCTGAGCGAGGTTTACGGCGTCACCGCCTGCCTGATTCCCGCGCTGTTCCCGTTCAGCCGCGATGCCGAGGGCAAGAAGGAGGTAATCCCCGCCACCTGCGAGGGCGACGTCAAGGGCACGATAAGCTCGGCGCTCCTCTTCTACCTGAGCGGGAAGCCACCACTCTTCGGGGACATAAAGTACGTGGACGATGAGGTCGTCATGATAGCTAACTGCGGGGCGTCATCGCTCTACTATGCGAGGCTGAGCGAGAACCCCGAGGAGAACCTCAAGGCCACCACGATCCAGGGGCAGTGCCAGGGGGCGAGCGGCGGGGCACTGACGTACAGAACCCCGCCGGCGGAGTTCACCGTGGCGAGGCTCATACGCCGCGGGGGAGAGTACTACATCCTCTACTTCCTCGCGGAGGGCGTCGAGATAACGGAGGATATGGAATCAAAGCTCAAGTGGGGCAAACAGTGGCCGCATACGGCCATAAAGAACCCGCTCGACAAAGAAACCTTCATCTCGGCCATGGGGGCCAACCACCTCTCACTGGTTCCAGGCAACTACACCGAGGAGCTCCGCTTTACCGCGAGGCTCTGGGGGGTAAAGGCAATAAACCTTGAGGACTCAAGGGAGGTAAAATCCTTCCTTGAGGGGTAGTCCATGAGAACCATCCTGGCTGGCAACGGGGCCTTCGTCCTGAGCGATGAGAGGGGGGACATGCCCTCCCATTACGACGGCTTTTATTTTCTCGACACCCGGTTCGTCAGGAGGGCAAGGCTTGAGACGTTTCCAGAACCGGGCTTCATCGGGGCATCCTCGACGTTCACCCGGGCGGTTTCGCACTTCTCCCTCGGCGAACGTGGAATTCTGGTGAGGCTGAGAACGCTGGACGGGATTTACGAGGAAAGATTCTCTTTCTACAACACCTCCCCCGAACCGCTCAGGGTCGAGGTCAGATACTCCTACGAGGCGCCCCTGGAGGACATATTCCAGGTCAGGGGCTTCATGGGGCTGACGGGTGGAGAGGCGATAGCCCCAGCGGGGGGAGCGCACCTGAAGGAGAGCCCAGCTGGAAGGAGGAGCCTCTTCATTGAGACCAACATGGAAAGGAATGGAAGCGTCCTGAGGGCGAAGCTCACGATACCGCCCCTCGAAAAGGCCGTCCTCTACGTCCGCTTCATCCCGAAAATCGAAGGCAGGGTCTCGGAGATACTAGCTGAGAAAAGAAAAACGATAAAAAACGTTGCCTTCACCGGCTCACCCGCTATCGACGGGATATTTGAAAGGGCCGTCGAGAACATTAACGCCCTGACGCTCTTCACCCGCTTCGGGCCGGTTCCCCTAGCAGGTATTCCGTACTTCGCCTGTCCCTTCGGAAGGGACGCGATAATAACCTCACTCTTTCTCCTGCCGTACTACCCGGAATACGCCGCCGGCACGCTGAGGCTCTTCGGGCGGCTCCAGGGAAGGGGGACCAACCCAAAGAACGAGGAAGAACCCGGAAAGATACCGCACGAGTTCCGCCTTGGGGAGCTCGCCCAGTCCGGAAAGGTTCCCTTCGCCCCTTACTACGGCACTGTCGATGCCACCCCACTCTACGTGGCGCTGGCGGGCGAGTACCTGCGCTGGACCGGGAACAGAGAAGTGATTGAGGAACTGAGGCCAAACCTCACCGCCGCCGTCGAGTGGATGCTTGGAAAGCTCGAAGATGACGGCTACATAACCTACGTTCCTGGGATACTCGGCAACAAGGGGTGGAAGGATTCAAAAGATGGGATAGTTGACGAAAACGGAAGCGTCCCTGAGCCACCGATAGCGCTCGTCGAGGTGCAGGGCTACGCCTACTGGGCGCTCAAACTTGCGGGGGAGCTTGAGCTGACAGACATCGCTGAGAAGACCCTCCTCACGGAGGCGGAGCGGCTCAGAAGAAGGTTCAACCGCGACTTCTGGGTCGGCGGCTACTACGCCCTCGCGCTGGACGGGGAGGGAAGGCCACTCAGGGTCGTCTCCTCGAACATGGGGCATCTGCTCCTGACTGGGATAGCGGAGCACGATGAGGAACTCGCAGAGAGGCTCTTCCAGCCGGACATGCTTTCCCGGTACGGGATAAGAACCCTCAGTACCAGAGAGAAAGCCTACAACCCGTTCAGCTACCACAGAGGAAGCGTGTGGCCGCACGACAACGCGCTGATAGCCCTAGGACTGTCTAGAATCGGAAGGACAGACCTCGCAAAGGAGCTGGCCGATAGGATTTTTGCGGCCGCGAAGCTTCTGCCGGAAAGGGAGCTTCCGGAGCTGTACAGCGGCCTGAACGAGCTCGTTCCCGTCCCGAGGGCTAACTCCCCCCAGGTTTGGAGCGCGGCGAGCGTTTTTGCATTCGTTACGGCCGCGCTGGGAATGGAGGCGGGGGACGGGCTCACCCTCCGGCCGGCGGAGGGAATGAACATCGTCCTGAGGGGTGCTTCATTCGGGGGAAGGAGATACCTCGTAGTTGCTGACGGAGGTGTTAGCGTTGAGCCCCTATGAGTTCAGGTTTGAAAAACTCCCAAAACCCGTGCTTTCCCCGTCAGATGAAGGATTCGACTCAAAGAACGTCTACAACCCTGCGGTGGTCAAGAGGAGGGGAAAGGTGGTCATGCTCTACCGTGCGGAGGCGAAGGGGGAAGAGATAACCGGAAAAATAGGGCTGGCGCTGAGCGAAGACGGCATCAACTTCATCAGGCACCCGGAGCCTGTTATGGAGCCTGAATACGAGTGGGAGAGCCTCGGCGTTGAGGATCCCCGCGTCGTGAGAGTCGGAAAGACCTACTACATGACCTACACCGGCTACGATGGAAGGACGGCACGCCTCTGCATCGCCACCTCGAAGAACCTGCTGAACTGGAAGAAGCACGGGGTGGTTTTTGAGGAGTTCCCGGCTCAGAAAAACACCACCGAGAACTGGACCAAGAGCGGGGCGATACTGACGGAAAAGATGAAGTCCGGTCCGTTCAAGGGACATTACATAATGTACTTCGGTGACTCCAATGTCTGGCTTGCCCATTCAAAGGACCTCATCCACTGGGAGTACGAGAGGGAGCCCGTCATGAGGCCGAGGGGGCACCTCGTTGAGCCCGGACCCGCACCAATCCTCACGGAGGACGGGATACTCCTGATACACAGCGAAGCCTTCCACGAGGACGGGAAGCTCGTCTACTACACGCACGCGGCCCTCTTCGACCGCGAAGACCCGAGAAGGCTCATCTGGAGAACCGAGAGCCCAATCCTCAAGCCGACCTTCGACTGGGAGCTCCACGGATGGGTTGACAACGTGGTGTTCGCGGAGGCCATGATAGAACACGATGGAAAACGCTACCTCTACTACGGCGGCGCCGATAGGTACGTGGGGCTCGCAATCGGCGGGTGGAGAAGGGAAGGTGTTTAATCTAGGATTATCAGCTCAACCTCGGCGGTGGTTCTGGGGCTCTTCAGGAGCTCCACTATTTTCCTGTCAATGTCCCTTGCGGCCTTGTTCGCCCTTATCGCGAGGGTTCTGGCGTCGATGTACTCGCTCTTCCGGACGACCATCGAACAGGGGTGGTCAAGCACCAGCCCCGGACTCCCCTCGGCGAGAACCTCGTCCACCAGTTCTCCAACTTTTATCCTGATGAGAAGCTTCTTTCCGGCCCTCAGGGCGGCTTTAAACTCATCGCTGAGGTCGTCTATTCCCTTATCCGCCCCGATGCAGAGTATGCAGTCCCCGCGGGGTGTGAGATAGTCCTCCTTCGTGAACTCAAGGGTGGATTTATGCGTCGCCCTGACGTTCTCGTGGCCCCTGCAATGGATGACTTCCCTCAGCATGGTTCCGAGTTGGAGCGTGGGTTTATAAACCTCTGGACGGCTGAAGAATTTATGAAAAACTTTTTAAAGATAGACAAAAAATACTATGACAGGTGATACTGTGAGGTGGGGACGCCTTTTCAGGGGTCTCGTTAGAGTGCACATTGGGTTCTCCATAGTAAGGATAAACTCCCTGGGGATCAGATACCCAAAGAAAACCAGCGGCGACCTGTTGGACACCGCAATCACAAAGCTGAAAAAGGGGATTTGAACTGCCTCTCCCTTCGGGAAAACTTTTAAAAGGCCTTCCATGATTGTGAGTTACGGTTGTCAGAATCAAGCTAACGGGGGGATTGATGATGGGAAACATCAAGCAGACGTTCATCAAGAGGGTTGCCCGCGAGCTGTTTGACCGCTACCCGAACGAGTTCACCAGGGACTTCGAGCACAACAAGAAAAAGGTCGAGGAGCTCACCAACGTCACCAGCAAGACCATCAGGAACAGGATAGCAGGCTACATAACCAGGCTCGTGAGGATGAAGGAAGAGGGCAAGATGCTCTGAGGCCCTTTTCTAGGATTTATTCCCTTCGAGCTGCTTCCTAAAAGTCTTCCAAGTCTTCGAGTATTTTCTTTGGAAGTCTCGTCCTGAACTCCTTCACAAGCCTCTCGAATTCCCTCTCGTTCTCCTGGGCGATGCGGCGGAACAGGTTCTCAATGTAGGTCTCCGTGAGGAGGCGAACTTCCTCCAGCTCCTGCTTCGTCCTGATGATTTCCTCTATCCTCTCCTGTATCTCCGTCAGAAAGGTCAGCAGCTCATCTATCTTTGCCTCAGTCGGTTCGGTGGACTTTATGAGCGCTCTGGCCTGAGCGTACTCCTTTGTCTGCCTTGGGGCTTTGGGCTCGTACATCTCCGTGCCGAACGCATAGGGCGTGAGCAGAACCTCAAGGCGGAAGCCGCGCTTTATGGTGTAGTACTTCCTAGGCCTGCCGCGGGGGATTTTCTCCGTCCTGCCCTCAATGAGGCCCGCACTCTCAAGTATCCTGAGATGCTCAAGGACGGCCTTCTGGCCCACTCCAAGCTCCTGGCTGAGCTCGCTCACGAAGTACGGTCTCTTGGTGAGCAGGATGAGTATCCTTCGCCGCGTCTCGTTTCCGAGGATGTCAAGCAGCCTTCCCATTTTCTTATTTGACTCCATGCTCTCACCCCCTTTCCCTAACTTGATGTAAGAAAAGATTACTTTAAGCTTTTCGGTCGGCTTCAGGTTTAAAAGGCGTCGTTGAAACCAGTACCGGTGATAGCCATGTTCGCGGCAAAGATGGTCTGCACAGGGTGCGGTGAGGAGTACTCCCTCGCGTGTGGGGTTTACAAGTGCAGGAAATGCGGCTCCCCATTGGACGTTCGGTATCACTACGAGGATATAGCCGAGATTCTTCAGGATAACGATTCCTGGTTCAGGGAGCACCCCCACATGTGGAAGTACTGGATGTTCCTCCCGGTCTCAAATCTGAGAAAGGTCGTCACCCTGAACGAGGGGGGCACCAGGCTGTACCGCGTAAAACGGCTCGAAGAGAAGCTCGGGATCTCCAGACTGTACATCAAGAACGAGGGTGAAAACCCAACGGGGGCCTTCAAGGACAGGGGTTCAAGCGTCGAAATAACCAAGGCCCTAGAGTTCCATGCTCGGAGGGTCATAGTGGCATCGACGGGCAACATGGCGGCATCCATAAGCGCGTACGGTGCAAAGGCGGGGCTTGAGGTGACGATAGTGGTCCCCGAGGGCACGCCGGAGGGCAAGCTCCTTCAGGCCAGAATGTACGGGGCCAAAGTGGATGTCTTCGGAAAGACCTACGACGAGGCGCTGGCCGAGGCGGAGAGAAGAGCCGCGGAGGAGGGCTACTATCTGACCGGGAACTACCACTTCAGGGTCGAGGGACAAAAGACCACGGGCTTTGAAATCATCGACCAGCTCCATTTCAAGGTTCCCGACTGGATAATAGTGCCCATAGGTGCCGGCACCCACCTGAGGGCCATATGGAAGGGACTCAAAGAGTTCCGGAGGGTCGGCCTGATAGACCAGCTTCCCAGAATAGCGGGAGTTCAGATAGAGGGCTACGACGCAATAGTCAGGGCATGGGAGACCGGAAAACCCATCGAGAAGATAACCAAAAAGGTGCCCACTATTGCGAGCGCCATAGCCGTCAAGGTGCCCGTGGACGGGGAGAACGTTCTCAGGGCAATCAGGGAAAGCGGCGGTCATCTCGGCACAGTTACAAACGAAGACGCCGCCAAAGCCGGAATGCTCCTCGGAAGGGAGGGACTTTTCGTTGAACCATCGTCGGCCACGGCTCTGGCACTCGCTGAAAAGATGCGGGAGGAAGGTGTGATAGAGAGGGGAGAGAGCGTCGTCGTTGTGGCAACCGGGCACGGGCTCAAGGACACGAACACGTGGAGCAGGGTCATTCAGAGTTAGGAACCTCGTGGTGCTCCCTGCATCTGGCCTCGTAACTCTCGCTTCCGCCGACGAGGATGACGGGTGAATCCCGGGGGGCAGGCTTTCCGTCTATGAGGCGCTGGCTCCGCGTTGCAGGCCTTCCGCAGACCGTGCACACGGCGGTGAGGTAAACTATGCTGTCCGCCCTCACGAGGAGCTCTTTCGTAACCGGGAAGGGGTCTCCCTTGAAGTCCAGGTTGAGTCCGCTGGCGATGACGTAGACACCTTCGTCGGCGAGCCTCTCAAGAGCCTCTACGATGGTCATGGGAAAGAACTGAACCTCGTCAATGCCTATGACCTCGTAGCCCTCTCTCTTTGTTATCTCCACTATCCTGTCAACCCCTTCCTCATCGGTCGGAATGACAAAGGCTTCGTACCGGAGACCATTGTGCGCAACAACCTCGTCCTCGGAATACCTGTTGTCGATGGCCGGTTTGAACAGTGCCGCCTTCCTTTTCGCGAACATCTGCCTCTCGATGCGCTTTATCAGCTCGGTCGTTTTTCCAGCGAACATCGGACCTGTGATTACCTCCAAGAATCCACCCGGATGAACCATGATTCCCACCAAGAAAAGAAGGCCCTCAGCTGTTAAATCTCCTCCGGCTGAAAAGTTGAACGGAAGACGAAAATGGAAGAAAAAAGCCGTCAAACCGGTCAGACAGGGGTGACGTGACCCCACTTTTCAAGGGCCCTGGCGAGCTCCTTGTGGCTCTTGGCGTACTCGTCGAGCGGGATGCCCTGCATGTAGGCATCGATTGCCTGCCTGATGGCCCTCGCTCCAGCCGCCGGCCCGTCCGGGTGGCCGAGGGTTCCGCCTCCGAGCTGGATAACTATGTCGGTCCCGAGGGCGTCGAAGACCATCGGCAGGTTGCCCGGGTGAAGTCCACCGGAGCTGGTCGGGAACGCGGCCCTTATGCCGTAGAACTTCTGCTCAAGGTGGAAGACGTCGTTCTCGTCCGGCTTGTAAACGCTCTCCCTCAGTACCCTTGCGTTCTGGATGACGTCCCACTTGCCGCCCTCAAGCTTCCCTGCCCCGGCGGTTCCAACGTGGAGCTGGTCTATACCGATGAGCCTGTAGAGCTTGGCCAGAACGAACATCGATATGCCGTGATAGGGATTCCTGGTGAAGGCCGCGTGCATTGCCCTGTGGCCGTGGATCGCCAAGCCGTAGTCGGCCGCCAGGTCGCGGATGTACTGGAGCGCTCCCCAGCCAGTTATGACGACGTCGACCATCGCGTGCTTGAGACCGAGATCGGCGAGTATCTCTATCCTCTCCTCCATCTCAGGAAGGTTCGAGGTTATGTTGGCGAACCAGGTCTTCTTCTCACCTGTCTCGTTCTCGACCTTCTCGATTATCTTTGCGATAATCTCGGCCCTCTGCTCGAAGCGGTTGTACCACGGGCTGGTGAGGTTTTCGTCGTCCTTCATGTAGTCTGCGCCGTTCATGAGCAGGTCGGTGGCGAGCTTCTCGAACTCCTCCGGCGAGTAGCCAACCTTCGGCTTCGGAACAACACCGTAGATCGGCCTGTCCTTGATGTCGAGCATCTTTCTGACGCCCTCGATACCAAAAGCCGGACCGCTGAACTCCCTGATAAGCTTCTCGGGGAAGTACAGATCCTCAAGACGGAGCGCCTTGGCGCGCTTCATTCCGAAGACGTTCCCAGCTATGCTCGCGAGAAGTCCGGGGAGGTTGGCCTCCTCGAAGGCGTGGAACGGGTAGGCGATCTTGACTATCCAGCTCCCGTCGCCCATGTCGTGGAACTCAAAGGCCTTGGCGGACAGGTCAGCCCAGCGCTCCTCCTCGTACCAGGGATACAGGGTCGTCCACGTCCCGGTCGAGCTCTCTGCCGCCACACCGCCGGCAACGGCTTCTATTGAGTACCCCTCGGCGGGGGTTATGCGGAAAACGGCTATTATGTCTCTCTTCTTGTTTGGCTCGTAGCCCTTGTCGACGTAGTAGTCGTATATCTTGTCGAACCTTTCACTCATGCTTTCACCTCCTTGGTAAATTCTGATATCGCATCAATCCCTATAAAAAGGCTACGGTACATAATTGGTACATTCATGGCTTTATGTGGCGATTGGAGACACTTTTCCAGCTCCAGCGCTCCAAACTCCTGCCCCCCTTTTAAAAATTGAAGCCGTGTCCGGCCGATAAACACGATTTCAGGGGCAAATAAGCTTTTTCAAAACTTCGCCCTCGGGTTAGCATTGGGCTGTTTATAAGTCAGCAGCCTAAGGATGCCAAATTTCTCAACAACTCACCCGAAAATGGCCGATTATCGCCTCCAGAGAGCCCGGTTTCCGAAAGGTTTATATAGACCTTTGTTCTTAGAATAGAACGCAGATACCTGCAAAACAACGTTTAGGAGGTTGGGAAAATGGCTGAGTTGCCGATTGCCCCAGTTGACAGGTTGATAAGGAAGGCCGGCGCCGCCCGCGTCAGCGAGGACGCCGCCAAGCTCCTGGCCGAGCACCTTGAGGAGAAGGCCATGGAGATCGCCAAGAAGGCGGTCGACCTCGCCCACCACGCCGGCAGGAAGACCGTCAAGGCCGAGGACATCAAGCTCGCTATCAAGAGCTGATGGCCTTTCTTTTCCACCATTTTCTGCTTTTCTGCGAGTTTTGACACTTCACCAGAAACGTATCCTATTCACCCTAACGCTCTCGCCGTTGATCTCCAGAAACGCAAAACCGGGCGAGTCCATTCTGGGAAACGTCGGGGAACCGGGATTGAGAAGAACCACGCTTTCACCGTGAATCGAGTAGGTATCGTGGTAGAAACGGTGCGTGTGTCCGAATATCAGAACGCTTACGCCCATGTCCAGTGCCTTGAGCGCTAAAAACTGGGCGTTGAGCGAGAAAAACTGATGGCCGTGGAGGAGGCCGATCCTAACGCCTCCCACCTCGACGACCTCTTCCTCAGGGAGTCTGAGATGGTCGGCGTTTCCCCTGACGGCTACGACCGGTGCAAAATCCTCAAGCCTTTCCAGGAGTTCGTGGGAGGTGACATCGCCCGTGTGGAGTATCAAATCCGGCTTTTTACCCCCAAGGTGTTCGAAAAGAAGGGAGGGGAGGTTCTTTGTCTTGTCGCCGTGATGTGTATCGCCCGTTACCGCTATCAGCAAGGGCATCCCTCATATTGGAACGTTTATGCCGAGCTTCTCGACGAGTTCTTTATACCTGTTCCTCACCGTGACCTCGGTTACATGGGCTACCTCCGCCACCTCACGCTGGGTCTTCTTCTCCCCCTCCAAAAGCGAGGCGACGTACAGCGCAGCGGCGGCCAGTCCCGTCGGACCCTTTCCGCTCGTGATGCCCCTCTTGATGGCCTCCTGAAGTATCTCCTTGGCGCGCTTCTTCGTCCTCTGGCTTACACCGAGTGCATCGCCGAATCTGTCAACGTACTCTATCGGGCTGGTCGGCCTGAGGTTCAGACCAAGGCCCCTCGCGAGGAAGCGGTAGCTCCTCCCGATTTCCTTCTTGGTTACCTTAGAAACGGCCGCAATCTCGTCGAGCGTCCTTGGGATGCCCTCCATACGGCAGGCCGCGTATAGAGCCGCGGAGACCATGCCCTCTATCGACCTTCCGCGGATGAGCTTCTTCATGACCGCCTTCCTGTACAGGGAAGCGGCCACCTCTTTGACGCGCCTCGGCAGCATCATCTGGGCGGCCATCCTGTCAAGCTCACTGAGGGCGAAGGCGAGGTTCCTCTCGGCGGCGTCGTTTATCCTCATCCTGCGCTGCCACATTCTAAGCCTTCTCATCTTCGTCCTGTACATCCCGGTTATCTGGTTGCCGTGTATATCCCTATCGCGCCAGTCTATGTCCGTGGAGAGGCCCTTATCGTGGATCATCAGGGTCATGGGTGCACCGGTTCTGGCGCGCTTTGCCCTCTGGTCGGGATCGAAGGCGCGCCACTCGGGACCCTCATCGATGACGTTCTGCTGAACGACGTAACCGCAGACAGAACAGACAATCTCCCCCCTCCGCGGGTCATAAAACAGCTTATCGGAGCCACAGACCGGACAAATATTCTTATCAGCCAAAAGCTCTCACCCCCTCTTTCTGGGGGCAGGGCGTCTAGCCTTTCCGCCCTTGGTGCGTTTTCTGCCGGACTTCCCCGGCTTTGACTTCCTGCGTTTTGTATCAACGTAGAGCAGAGCCCCGATGTAGCCCTCGGGATTCTTTACCCTGGGCTTGACCGCAACGTACGGCCTGCTAACTGGCCCGAAGACATCCTTCACTACCCCAACCACGGTGAGCTTCTTGTCAACCACCGGGTCGTTGAGCGAAGGAACCCAGTCAGTGCGCAGAATAAGGAACCCCTGCTTTGCGTAGTGAGAAACTTTGCCCAGGCGCCTCATAGCCCCACCCCAAAAGGACATATCCTTTTAAGCTTTTCGATTTTGACTTTATAAACTTTTCGCAAAATTTCCAAAAGGTTTTTATTTAAGTGGCCTCTAAAACAGAAGATTAGGTCGGTTAAAATGAAGTGCCTTCTGGTCGGACATCTCGTCGTCGACACAATTGTGAAGGGTTCGAAATTCGAGACCAGGATAGGAGGGGGAGCGTACTACTCGGCAATAGCCCTCTCAAATTTCTGCGACGTTGAGGTTCTGACGAGCGTCGGTGAAGACTTTCCGGACGGGTGGCTCGACGAGCTGAGGGCCCTCGGGATAAAGCTCCGGATAATACCCTCCGAAAAGAGCACCGCCTACGAGCTCCGCTACCTCGATGCCAACCGGAGGGAGCTGAGCCTCCTGTCAGTTGCCGAGAGGATAACAGAACTTCCCAAGGGGAGGTACGACATGATAGTCCTCAACCCTGTGGCCGGCGAGATACCGCCCGAAACCGTAGAGGAGGCGAAGACGAGAAGCCCCTTCGTCGCCGCCGATGTTCAGGGGTTCATACGAAGCCCCAGGCCAGGAAAGGTCAGGCTTATCGAGATAGACGCCTCCTTCCTCGACGGCCTGAAGGTGCTACATGCCGATCTCGCGGAGATTGGCTACCTGAGGAACTTTGGGCCGGGGGACGCCGAGGTCCTGCTGGTAACCAACGGGGCACAGCCGGGTTTCGCATACCTCAGGGGAAAGGGGTACACATACAGACCCGTGGAGGTCGATGTAGAAGAATCAACCGGCGCCGGAGACGTTTTTCTCGCGGGCTTTGTGAGCTTTTATTCCCAGTGCCCCTTCATCCAGGCGCTGAAGAGGGCGAACGCATTCACCGCCCTCTTCCTGAAGCACAGAAGCTTCTCCTTCTCCATGGAAGACGTGAACGAGCTGGCGGTGAGCGTCAAGGTCGAGAAGCTTAACGATATAAATCCATGGGAACAACTATAACCGCCGATGATGAAACGTCAGCATGCTGAAGATGATGAGAAGGGACTTCCCTGAGGTGGTGTTATGGACCGCTACGTTCTGCTCGTAAAGGCCCCGAAGGGCTACGATACATCCCCCGTAAGGGAGGAGCTTAGGGACTTTCTCAGGGAGAGGCATCCAGAACTAACGGTCGAGATGCACAGGTGCATAGGCCTTACCGTAGACATCGTCATCATCCACAACAACGGCGTCGTTCTGATAAAGCGGAAGCACGAGCCGTTTAAGGGCCACTACGCCCTGCCCGGCGGCTTCGTCGAGTACGGTGAGGCCGTTGAGGACGCCGCCAGAAGGGAGGCGAGGGAGGAGACCGGCCTCGACGTGAGGCTCATCAAGCTCGTCGGCATTTACTCCGACCCGAAGCGCGACCCAAGGGGACACACCGTAACGGCAGCCTTCCTGGCCATTGGTTCCGGAGAACTCAGGGCCGGGGATGATGCGGGGGAGGTTCATGTCGTTCCAGTTGAGGAGGCGCTCAAACTGCCGCTCGCCTTCGACCACGGGAAGATTCTGAGGGACGCCCTGAGCCCGAGGTGATACCATGAGGGTAGAGTTTCCCGGATTCGGCAGGATACTCGTGGATGGTAAGGTCTACGAGGGCGACATCGTGATATATCCGAGCGGAAAGGTGGGGGAGCGCAAGAAGTGGCTCAGCAAGAGGAAGCACGGCACGAGCCATAAGCTCGACCCGGATGAGCTGAGGGAGTACCTCACGGAGGAGTTCGATGTTTTGATAGTCGGAACCGGCGCCTGGGGGAAGCTCTCGCTCCTCCCAGAGAGCGGGGAGCTGGTGGCAAACAAAGAGGTCATCGAAAAGCCGACCGGTGAGGCAGTCGAACTCTTCAACGACCTCCGGGGAAGAAGGAAAGTCCTTGCGATATTCCACATCACCTGCTGAGGGATTTCTGGACCATCAGAACCCCGAGGAGCGTAAGGGCGAGCGCGTAGGGGTATCCCATAAAATACCACAGGCCCGCGACCACTCCAAGCGCAATCCCGTTTATCACCATGAGTGCAAGGACGTGCCCGAAGTCAGTCTCAGGAACCGCCAACTCGTCCTCGCCGTGATAGAAGAAGGCCATCGCTATCGATGAGGTGAGGAAGGGAAGGAGCAAGGCAGCGGGCAGCAGGATGAGAAGGCTGGCATCGAGGTAAGAGGTTATCAAAACCAGACCAACGCCGGCGGTTACGGGGACTGCGTTCATAACGAGGAGCTTTGCCCTGACGAACTGGCCAACCGTTATGGGAAGACTCCGCAGGAATTCGAACTCCTGGCCGTCTATTTTTAGCACCGTGTCGATTCCCACCGAGGCCACCCAGGCTATCATTAGGAGAACCGATGCAACCGCCCAGTTTTCGACCTTCCCGGACGTAAGAATGCCGATGGCACTGGGCAGAATTATGAAGAGAGGGAAGATCAGGCCGACGAGCAGCGCACTCCTTCTAAAGGCTATCCTCAAATCCTTGAGTGCAAGCGCCAGGACGGGATGGTGGGTCTCCGCCTTAAATCTCAGGATTCTCGTGCGGGAGACTGTCACACCCTCCTCCATTCTGCGCCACAGCCTTCCGAGGATAAACCGGTAGAGGGGAACGAGAACCGCGAGATAGCCCAGGATGAGCAGGAGGGAATGGAGAGGCTCTGTTATCGAAGCCACAGAGAAAGGATAGGCCACCGAGTACTTCGAGAAGAAGGGCAGAATCTCCTCGTAGTGCTCGTTGACGTATTGCTGGACATAGTTGATGGCATAGAACATGCTGATGAACAGGATAACCCCTAGGGTTCTGGCGAGGGTCTTGAGCTTCGAGAACCTGCCACCAACGCTGGCAGAGCCAAAGAACGTGAAAACTACCAGCCCGAGGACGTGGCCGAGGAAAGCCCCTGTGAGTATCCAGAACAGGCCGAGTACCCCCAAGACCCCATATTTTACTGTCATGACAATAACCGCAGGTAGGAGTGCAACGACCGCGGGAACGTTATCGATAGCCAGGAGTACGCTGAGGTAGATGGAACTCGTCTTCAGGGGGAGCGGTCTGAGGGGTTCAAAGATTCCCATCGAGACCGCGTAGGATGCGTTTACCGTCGTCGTATAGAGCGCCATGACGAAGGGGAGAAGGGCGTAGGTGGCGAATACCACCGCCGCCCGGGTCTCATCCTCCGCCGCCATCACCGCGCCGGCCATCATAATCCCGAAGAACAGGAACGCAACTGACTGAATCGCCATGCCCCTCTTTATATCGCCCGTGCTCCTCAGCTGCTTCCTGAACTTTTCTGGGTCTGCCGCTATCTGGGGGTTGCTCCTCAAACGCCTGTAGTGGAGCTCCCTGTAAAGTATCCTGACTATCTCGAACATGCTCCCACCCTAAAGGGCCTCTTTAAGCGCCCTGACTATCCCAGCCACCTCGTCCTGGCTCTCGGTGAGCTTCAGGAAGACATCCTCAAGGCTCTCTTCGTGGGCAAACTCCTTGAGCTGCTCCACGGTTCCCTCCGCGATTATCTCGCCGTTGTAGATGACTCCAACGCGGTCGCATATGGTCTCGGCCAGGGCCAGGACGTGGGTGGAGAAGACTATGCTCCTGCCCTCCTCCCGAAACTGAAGCAAAAGCTCACGCAAAATTCTTGCACTCTTTGGGTCGAGACCGTTCATGGCCTCATCCAGGATGAGAACCTCCGGGTCGTGGAGCATGGCGGAGATGAGGGAGACCTTCTGCTTGGTTCCGAAGCTGAGCGAGCCTATCATCTCGCCAAGGTACTTCTCTATCCCGAATGCCCTGACAAAGGTCTCCACGCGTTCCTGAAGATCCTCTTTTGGAACTCTCCTCACGCTCCCCACGAAGTTGAAGAACTCAACCGGGGTGAGGCTCTCGTAGAGAACCGGCGTTTCGGGGACGTAGCCGACTATCCTCCTCACCCCCAGGGCGTCCCTGCTCACGTCGATACCGTTAACAACGACCCTGCCCGATGTGGGCTTCATTATTCCAGAAAGGATTTTCATGGTGGTGCTCTTTCCGCTCCCGTTGGGGCCGAGGAGGCCATAAATCTCGCCGTCATTGACGGTGAACGTTATCCCCCTTACGGCCTTAGTTGAGCCAAAGTTCTTGATGAGGTTCTCGACCTCAATCATTCTACCACCGCTTGTAATAATCAGAGTTGATTAATAAACTTTATCCTTTGAGTGACTTCGCACAGGAGAAACTCTTAAATAAAATAAGGTACAGAATTGGGTAAAATCCAAACTCCAGTATGCCTTCCAATTTCCTTTTCTGGCTCTGGGTTGGATTTGGAGGTATAGGTATGAAAAGACGTTCCAGGTTATTGCTCCTCGTTGCACTGAGCCTGCTTGTTTTTCTGAGCGGGTGTATTGGGGATGGTTCCCCGACCGGGACAAAATCCGTTCAGAACACCACTCCAACTTCAGCCGAGTCAACATCTTACCAGACGGAAACCACTCCCACCAACACGGGAGCTCCGACTGAAACAGCAACCGAAACCGACACCGGAACTTCCACCGGAAGCCCACCTGCCAGCGGGAGCGTCCAGTTCGACGAGGACGGGAACGTACTGTGCACAGCGGATATGGACGAAGATTCCGGCTGCGAGGCGAACGAGACCAACGAAGGGAGCGGTCCCGGGTTCTCACTGCCCGACGATGTAGTTCTCAACATAACCCTCCAGCCGGTTCTCAAGCTGATGCCGATTAAGATGCCCAACATGACCTACACCGGGCCTCTGAGCTCGATGGCGAGCGTCCCAGGGGAGAAGGATACCATCGAATGGGTCTCCGTGCTGACCTCCTCGACCGACCCCGGAAAAAACCTCGCCATAACGCTCCACTTCAAGAACGAGAGCCTGATGGGGCAGTACATCCATCCTGAGTTCCTCATGAACCCCGTAACGGGTGAGAAGGTAACCTACAAGCCAACCGTCATAAGAATAGACGAGGGGAGCGAGTTCGGCGAAAGGTGGGAGGTGCACATCTACGG